>JAZOBK010000311.1:0-8260 GCA_045595985.1 Oscillospiraceae bacterium | reverse complement strand
GATAACCAGTGCGGTCGGAATAATTGTTGTCAGCAAAAGTGCAATACAGATGCAGACAATGGATGCTGTGCTGACCATAAAATAACCTCCTGTTTCCGTCAATGCGGAATGTATTTAGACATTTGTCTAAATACATTATAGCACAGCATAATTTATTTGTCAATAGGTATTTAGAAGTTTGCCTAAATAAAAAAGTCCGAGATCAAATGGATTTCGGACTTTTACAGTTAATGTTTCCAAGTGAAAACAGGATTCTCTGTACCGCCAGATACAGACCTCCGCAGAGCAGAGCATATAGGCACATGGCAGGAATGCCTGAATGCGGTGATACATGGATTACGGCGAACAGGAGATTGAGGATCTCAATGGCAAACACAGCGGAAAAGAGAGGGATACCCAGTAATTTCTCCCAACGCGGACGCAGATCGGTTTTCCGCACGATCATGAAAAGTCTTGCGATATTGCCGCATACATTGCTTGCATAGTAGGAGAGAACGATGCCATAGAATCCAAATAACGGAATAAAAATCAGAACCACGGAGATGCGGATAAAATACTCCGCAAGATAATTGAGGGAGGAAAATGCCTGTGCTCCGATGCCTTTAATGATGCTTTCCAGTACAATTTCCAAATAAATGAAGGGAACGACGGGAGCCAGCAGTACGATCATTTTTCCCGCAATTTCTCCGCCTCCGAGCAAAATGCCGATCTTGTGTCCGAACAGGAGCAGCATCGCTGTCACAAACACCGCAAATACAATGGTCTGCCGTATGACCTTTTCTGAGAGCATGGTAATTCGGATTTTGTTGCACGCTGCCGATTCTCTTGCAGTTTCTGTCACAAGGATGCCTGATAGTGAGCATAGGATGGTGGAAGGGAAAAACAGCGTCGGAATGATGATCGCTTCAAAAATGCCGAACTGACTCAGGGCGTCCGATGTGGAATTACCTGCCTGCTGCAGCGTCAGTGGAACGAGGGCGTCATTTGCAGAACTCAAAAACGAAGTTAGTATGCTTCCTGCCATCACAGGAACAGCAAGCTTGATATACCGCAGCAGGGAAATGGAAACGTTCCCTGTATTTGCCGCACGTCTGCTGCGATAACTCCATAGCAGATAAATGAGCGTGGCAAGCGAACCAGCAATTGTGCACGATGCCGTCATCATACAAATTCCTGCGTTTGTGCTCGGCGTGATCCACCAGACGATCCCGACCATGAGCACACAGCGAATGATAAATCCCACCGTATCGGAAATTGCACAGATTCCCGTGTGGCAGCTTGCATTGAAATATCCACGTAAACAAGCGGTAATTGTCAGCAAGGGTAGTGAGAACGCCATCAAACGTATGGGGGCTGCCAGTGCAGCGGATTTGAGAAAACGAACGCTGAAGAACGGGGCAAAGACAATGAGGATCGCTGCGACAATCAAGCTAAGAGCAAGACTAATGCCAATGCAGTAGCGAAGTACACGGGAGGGACTGCTGTTGTTCTTTCCAAGCTCCTCCGAAATAAAACGGCTTGCACACAGGAACACATTGCCGCTTGCCGTAATGGATGCGAGAGAAAAGAATGAACCTGTCAATGCAAGTACGCCGATCGCCTCCGTGCCGAGAGAATTGGTCATGAACACATTCAGAAGCAATGCCAGCCCATCCAGCAGCATTTGAATGACAGTCAGAAGAAACGTATCCTTTGCAATATTTCTCCGCATTTACAGCACCTCCGCAAAAAATGGCAGTACACACCTGTACTGCCATTCTATGTGAGGATTGTTCGGTTTATGAATGGAACACCTTTCTGTAATTCTCATAAATAAAGGCATTCTGCGGATTGGGCGTATATTCCTTCATGGTAATGGATGCGGCGATCACGTTTCTTGCCGTCTGCATATCTGGAAGTTCTCCGTCTGCAATCAGCTGCATTGCTGCATTTCCGTAAGCCGCCGCTTCCGCAGGGCCGGTATAAACCGGAATTCCGCATACATCCGCAGTCAGCTGACAGAGCAGCATATCCTTGCTGCCGCCGAGCATATAAATGCAGCCGAACTGTTTGTCGGTGAAGCAATGCATTTCGTCGAGCGTATCCCTGAATTTGCAGGCAAGGCTTTCATAAATACACCGCAGGACTTCCGCAACGTCCGATGGTTCGGGCTGTCCGCTTTCGATACACCATGCACGGATTCTTGCGGGAATATCGCCGACCGAGGAAAATGCAGGTGCGTCTGTGTCAATAAACCGAACTGCAGGCTCTGCCTGCATTGCCAGCTTTTCAAACTCCGAGTAGGAATAGGTTTTTCCACGACGAATCATAATACGGCGGATTTCCTGCATCATACGCAGTCCCATCAGATTTTTGTGCAGCATCATCGTATCACCGAATCCCGCCTCCATGCTCAGATTTGCTGAAGCAAGAACATCGTTGGACAAGGGCTTTGTGATTTCTGTCCCGAAACGTGAATACGCACCGCAGCTGATGAATGCAAAGGGGATTCCGTTTGCGGCAGGAACAGCCGTTGCAGCACACTGTGTACCGTTGCCGCAGACGGCAATGACGGGGACCGCAGGAATGCCAAGCTCATTGCATATCTCCTCTGAGAGCAATCCTTTCTGCTTGCCCGTTTCCATGACAGTCGGGAAGATATGCTCGGGCAGTTTAAGCTGCTGTATTCTTTTCCAGCACCAGCCGCCCGTAGCGGAATCAAACAGCTGCGTTGTGTCCGCAATGGTACGCTCCGTAGAAATATCGCCCGTCAGCAGATAAGCGATCAGATCGGAAATCGGAAGAAATGCCTGTGCCTGTTTCAGCAGATCGGGAGTATGCATCTCCTGTTCAAGCAGCTGAAACATTGTGCCGTCCTTAGTGTTCCGCTGGACGGAGAGCAGGGGCATTGCATCTTCAGAGAGGAATGACCTTGCTTCTTCTTCGATACCGACAGTACGCTTGTCTGCGTAATGGAACGGATTTGCAAGGAGTGCCCCGCGTTTGTCAAGCAGACCATAATCCTTTTCCCACGCATTGATGCCTATGCTGTCAAAACCGCCGATGGCGTTTGCCTTTCGCAGACCGGATTTGATCTCATGCAGCAGCCGCAGAATATCCCAGTAAAGATGCCCCGTACACAGAACCGGTTCGTTCGGGAAACGGTGGATCTCCTGCAATTTGAGCTTTTTACCGTCATATGCGGCGATCATAACACGACCGCCCGTTGCTCCAATATCCAAAGCAAGTATCCTTTTACTCATGATTGTCTCCTTTTATCCGGAAAATTCTGTTCATTTCTGTATTTGGCTGATTCTGGAAGAATCAGCCGATATACTATTATTATACACGAATATTGTAGATATGTCCAGTACTTTTTCAAGATGTCCATAGAATTTTCTACAAGCCGATGCAAAAAAATAATTTCAGAAAAATGAGGCCCGAGCTATTGACGGCAGACGCATAATTCGGTATAATATAATAGTAGAGTTATGCACAGTGGACACGAGATACTTGCGGAGGTGCAATTTGGAAAATATGATTTCTGCATCCATCCTCAATGCGGATTTGCTGCATCTTGAAGATGTGATTCATAAATTGGAAGCTGCGAAAGCAGATATGCTGCATTTCGATGTGATGGACGGTGTGTTTGTCAATAACATTTCGTTCGGCATACCGATTCTGAAAGTCATTTCAGATGCAACATCCATGTATAAGGATGTACATCTTATGATCACGGACCCCATCAAATATGTGGATGCTTTTGCGGACGCAGGGGCGGACATGATCACGTTTCATTATGAAAGCGTGAGTGATCCTCATAAAACGATCGACGCAATTCATGCCGCAGGCTGCAAGGCAGGTATTTCTGTAAAACCGGCAACACCTGCGGAAGCGGTTTTTCCCTTTATGGATAAGGTTGATATGGTGCTTGTCATGACTGTGGAACCTGGATTCGGCGGACAGGGCTATATTCCCGAGATGACAGAAAAGATTGCAGCCATCCGTCGGGAAGCTGACAGCCGTGGTGTTTCGCTTTTGATTGAAGTTGACGGCGGAATCAATGCGGAAACAGCTCCCATTGTCTGGGGAGCAGGTGCGAACGTGTTTGTGGTCGGCAGTTATCTGTTCCGTCATGATGATCTTGAACCAATCGTGAAAAACCTGCGGTTTCGCACACAGGAGGTTACGGAAGGTTGAGTACAGTAACAACGGGACGTCGTCTTCGCAGTCCGGAATACTGGCTTGCACTGATTGCAGTTTGTCTGGTTAGCGTATTTTACTATGGAATCCGTGCGGCAGCAGTGATCGGACTTGCCGTTGTTACGGCAGTGCTTGTTGATTTCTTCTGTCTGTTTTTGCAGAATAAGTCCTATAAAAAAGCAGATTTATCGAATATTGCTGCGGCTATCGTTATGGTACTGATGTTTCCCGCAACGGTATCCTATGCCGTTGTCGTGATCAGTACGGTGTTCACGGTCGCAGTGGGTATCCATGTGTTTGGCAGTCGGGGGAACTATCTGTTTCCGCCTGCAGCAGTCGGTTATCTGTTTGCATTGCTTTGCTGGAAGGATGAGATTCTGCTTTTTCCGCAGGCCGGAAATCATCTGCAACTGATCGGTAACGAAAATGCAGTATTGCAGAACTCATTGAGCAGTGTATTCAATGCAGAGGGAATGCTCGGAATGGATCCTTTTGATCTGCTGATCGGTGCAGTGTACAGCCCCATGGGAACAGGATGCATCCTGCTGCTTGTGGTTGTGCTTGTCATTCTGCTGATACGTCGTTCTGTTTCTTATTGGTCAACGGCAGGATTTCTGTTTGGAATCAGCTTTCTGGCAACATTCGGAAGAATCCCCGTCTGGCAGTATGCATCCGTCAATATGGTGCTGTTTTCGACTGTTTTCCTTGTCGGAGATACTATGGCAATGCCCAAAGGTCGGCTGTCTGTATTGTTTGGCAGTATCCTGACAGGAATGCTGACGTTTTATCTGATGGTACAGCATGGACTTGAGTATGCACCGGTTGTTTCCGTTATGCTGACTTGCCCCGTCTGGTATGGTCTGGCTGAAATTGAGGAACGCATCGGCAGAAAGCTTGATGCAATGGAGTTTGCGGACAAGCAGAAAGCCGCTGCATCGGATGCTGAAGCGTTCATCGGAGAAACGGAGGCAGTACATGAAACAGAATAAGTTTTCCGTTATTGACGGACTTTTACGACGTAATGCCGTCCTTGTAGAAGGCATGGTCATTGCTCCCATTGTTGTGTGCTGTGATACGCTTCCAAAAGCCTTGATACTGTCGCTTGCTTTTTCCTGCATTACTTTTTTGTCCGTGAGTATTGCATCATTCTACCCACGACGTATTCCTTATACGATCCGCATTATCCTGTATGCGGTAACTGCAGCATTGGTGTACATTCCCGTTGCCATGCTGTGCGATCACCTGCAATATGCGTCCATCGGCGTTTATCTGCCGCTGCTTGCGGTCAATTCCTTTGTGGTGCTGCATTCGGAGCTGTATTTCTACAAACTCCGCAAGCGACTGATGCTTCCTGCACTGTTTTTCCATATTGCCGGATTCTGCCTGACTGCTGTCATGGTTGGGTTGATCCGTGAAATTCTGGCATATGGAACTGTCTGCGGCAGGGTAGTGGATATGCCGGTTCTGCTGCAGGGATTTTCCGCACCGTGGGCAGGATTCATCCTGCTCGGTATTCTGTGTGCCCTGCACCGGAAATTCTTTCCAAAGAAGTAGGTGAGCGGATATGTGGTTGTTTTCATCATTTATCGCATTGCTGGCGGATAATCTAATTTTTACCAGAGCACTTGGAACAAGTACATTGATGACGGCTTCAAAAAGCCGTTCCAATCTGGTCGTGCTGTCACTGATGATGACTTGTTTTTCCGTGCTTGGCTGTGTACTGACAACTTGGCTTTACTGGAGCATTCCGCTGCTTCAGCATCGGATGATCATTCCGGATGCTGTTTTTAGTCCGATTTTGTATACCGCAGTCATTTCTGTCATATATATAGTAATGCTGCTGGTATTGTCCGTCATTTGCGGCAAAAAATTTGCTGCCATCAAGAAGTATGTTCATTTGTCTGCATTTAATTGTGCCGTCATGGGGGCAATGCACCTTTGCTTTGCACCGGATCGTTTTCTGACGGGAAGTTTTGTGCCGACGGATTTTATGGGGTTATCGCTGCATCTGCTTGACGGCAGAACTGTGATCGGTTCACTGTTGTTTGGCTTACAGATCGGGCTTGGCTTTGTCCTTGCCGCCCTGTTTTTGCTTGCAGTACGCAAGCGTTTGTATGCATCTGAAGTTCCGGCTGCATTCCGGGGCTTTCCTGCTATATTGGTATATATCGGATTGCTGTCGATGGCGATCCATGCGATTACTGTGTAAGATAGAAAAAACGCACAGTATCTCGGAGAGGAGAAAACAAAATCATATGAAAATCAAACCGAAAGGACGCAAGATCTATCGGTACAGAACACGGTTTGAACGGCTTAAGGCATTTCTGCGTGATACCCGTGCAGTCACACTGACAGTTGCGGGTGTGGGCGTTCTTGTGTTTGTGGGATACAGTGTCGGTGCACCTGTGATGGATTTTCTGGAAAATCAGGGGATCATCACGCCATCATCGGTTTCGGAAACCAATGAAACTTCGGATTCTGTCATTTCCGTAACATCGGAAACCGATGAACAGGCATCACAGCCCACAATACTGAAGCATGAGAAATTGTGCGGATTCTATCTTGATAAAACCGCACTTTCCACGCAGCAGTCGCTTGCAGATGCACTGTCGGAGGTGCCTGCCGGCATTACCCATGTGTTCGTACCGCTGAAAGCCGAGGGCGGCAGATTATATTACGGCACATCCCTTGCGGATGCCAGCATGAGCGGAGCCGTGATCGCCGCAATGCCCTTGGAAACGATATACAACACCATTACGGAAAGCGGCTATATTCCCGTAGCTGCCCTCAATGCACTGGAGGATTCTGTTTATCCGCAGACCTATGCGGAAGCTGCATACAGAATTGCAGGAACTTCCGACAAATGGCTTGATGCGAACGGCAAACCGCTGCTTTCCCCGTTCAGCGAGCTTACCGAGGATTATCTGATGAATCTTTCCCGGGAAGCCGCAGACGCAGGCTTTCCTGTCATCCTCTGCGAGGGGCTGACATTCCCGGATTTCACGGCAGAAGATCTTCTGCAGCTTGATCCTCGTGCAGGTACATCCGACAGGGGAGGTGCACTTGCGGATATTGTGAGTGCCATGCAGTCTGCAGCAGGGGAAACCGCATTCTATGTCAGCGTTGACGGTGAATCACTTCTTGGCGGTAATCTGGAGCTGTTTACTTCGGGAAAACCTTTTGCCCCGACCGGCGTGGTGGTTACCGTGAATGCGGAAACAGTGGAAAGAAAAGTAGAGATTCAAAAGCTGCTTGCGGGATATTCCTGTGTTCTGCAGTTTGAGGGAGAGGGATCTGCCCAGTCCGCTGCCATAGACGGCAGTTATATTATTGATCCTTAAGTGAATACGAAAATGATTTGCAGTGTAACAGCAAATGAAATAAAAACAATTAAGGGGTGTGAATACCATGGCAGAAAAATTTACGGTTGGTCTGAATAAGATCATTGATGAGTTCAAGCTTGAAGTGATCCATATGCCTTGTGAAGCTTCCGATATACTCATTGAGGAAAATGACGTTACCCGTCCCGGTCTGCAGCTGATGGGATTTTATGAATACTTCAATCCCGAACGCATTCAGATCATCGGCAAAATGGAATTTGCGTATCTGTCCACGATCGACGAAAAAACAAGATACGAACGTCTGGAAAAGCTGATTTCCCAGAAGCTTCCCGCACTGGTCATCACCAGAGAGCTTCCGTATTTTGATGAAATGTTGGAGCTTGCCAGAAAGTATGAAATGCCGCTTCTACGAAGCAAAGAGAGTACCTCGAACTTCATGTCGGGATTGATCGCATTTCTGAATCTAAATCTTGCTCCCCGCATCACACGACACGGTGTTCTGATCGAAATCTACGGTGAGGGTGTTTTTATTACCGGTGAAAGCGGTGTCGGCAAGAGCGAAACAGCGATCGAGCTTGTCAAGCGTGGTCATCGTCTTGTAGCGGATGATGCTGTGGAGATCCGCAAGGTTTCCAACATCAGTCTGGTCGGCAGTTCTCCCGAAAACATCCGGCACTTCCTTGAACTGCGAGGCATCGGTATCATCAATGCCCGCCGCCTAAGTCGGATCGTAGCCA
>JAZOBK010000310.1:0-6261 GCA_045595985.1 Oscillospiraceae bacterium | reverse complement strand
CCCAGATCGGGAGCACCCTGTTCCTCATCGTATACCCAACCGCATACATCGCATACATACTTTTTCATAAGACATACCTCCATTGATTTATTCTATCTCATACAATGATGAGATTTGTTTACTTAATTTCTTCAAAATCACTTGCACCATGCTTGCACAGGGGGCAGATATAATCCTCGGGAAGTGTATCTCCCTCATATACATAGCCGCAGATCTTGCAGACATAGCCCTTTTTGCCTTCGGTTTCCGGCTTTGGCTTGACATGGTTCTGATAATAGGTGTAGGTCATTGTTTCCTTGTCGGAGATCACCCTTGCCTCCGTTACCTCGCAGATGAACATACCATGTGTACCAAGATCCACATACTGTTCCACCTTGAGGGACATAAAGGAATTAATATGACGGGGCAGGAATATCAGTCCATTGTCGGAACGCAGCGGCTCACATTCTGCAAATTTATCCACATTCCTTCCGCTCTGGAAGCCGAACTTCTCGAATACTGCAAAAGGAGCGTCCACCGTCAGGCAGTTGATGTTCATGATACCTGTCTGCTTGATGATATGGTGGGAATAATTCTCCTTGTTGATCGTAACCGCGATCCGGTTCGGCGTATTTGTAACCTGTGTTACGGTATTAACGATCAGACCATTGTCCTTCTTGCCGTCATTGGATGTGATCACATACAAACCGTAGCCAATATTGAAAAGTGCGGATAGATCATTCTTGTTTGCGGTTTCATTCTGCAGTGCCAGATATTCCTTGCACAGTTCCTCAGCAAGTGCGTTGAGCTGTGCGGTGCTTTCCTCATTGAGAGCAGAGAGGATCTTCACCGTATTCTCCGCAAAGGTCAGATTCTTGCTTTTTTCAAGCATACCCTTCATAACCTTTGCAGCGAGGGGAGCCCAGCTGCCGTTTTCAATGAAAGCGACCGTGCGGTTCTGGAAATTGCGTTCTGTGAGGTGTTGGATAAACTCACGCATGAACGGGAAAATTTCCGCATTGTAGGTGGTAGTTGCCAGAACGAGCTTGCTGTAGCGGAATGCGTCCTCAACTGCCTCTGCCATGTCGCAGCGTGCGAGGTCATTCACAACGACCTTGGGGCATCCGTTGGCACGCAGTTTTTCCGCCAGCTGCATCACTGCTTTTTTCGTATTGCCGTAAACCGATGTGTAGGCAATCACGATGCCTTCTTCCTCAGGCTGATAGCTCGACCAGATGTCGTAGAGATTAAGATAGTAGCCCAGATTCTCTTTCAGCACCGGTCCGTGGAGGGGGCAGATGATCTGAATGTCCAGAGAAGCAGCCTTTTTCAGGAGAGCCTGTACCTGTGCACTGTATTTTCCGACGATACCGATGTAGTACCGTCTGGCTTCGCAAGCCCAGTCCTCCATGACATCCAGTGCACCGAATTTACCAAAACCATCCGCAGAAAACAGCACCTTGTCCGTGCTGTCGTAGGTCACGATAACTTCCGGCCAGTGCACCATGGGAGCAGTAACGAATGTCAGATTGTGCTTCCCGAGGGAGAGCGTATCGCCCTCGCCGACAACAATCTGTCTTTCCGCAAAATCCGTACCGAAGAAATTCTTCATCATCGCAAAAGCTTTTGCTGAAGAAACGATCTTAGCGTCTGGGTAGGTTCTGATGAAATTCATAATATTTGCGGAATGATCCGGCTCCATGTGCTGTACAATGAGATAGTCGGGTGTTCTGTTTTCAAGCACATTCTGGATGTTGTCCAGCCATTCGTGCGTAAATTCAGCGTCAACTGTATCCATGATTGCGATTTTTTCATCCATGATCGCATAGGAATTGTATGCCATGCCGTTCGGAACGTCATACTGTCCCTCGAACAGATCCACCTTATGGTCGTTGACACCGATATAACGAATGTCTTTAGTAATTGTCATAACGCATTACCTCCGTCAAAATGTATATCATAATTATATCACAGAAATCTTGAAATATCAAGACTTTCATTCAAAATTACTCAATGATTCTTCCACCGGTGGAGATGGTCACCACCTGCCACGGAATGAATTTTCCGCCTGCCTGCAGGGCACGTTTCACTGCATTTTCGATACCGCCGCAGCAGGGAACTTCCATGCGGACGACCGTTACCTTTCTGATGTTGTTGCTTGCAATGATCTGTGTAAGCTTTTCGGCGTAATCACCTTCATCCAGCTTCGGGCAGCCGATCAACGTGATATGACCACGAATGAAATCCTGATGGAAATTAGCGTAGGCATATGCCGTGCAGTCCGCAGCAATCAAAAGATTGGCATCCTCAAAATACGGTGCATTCACCGGAACCAGCTTGATCTGGCATGGCCACTGCATGAGCTGACTGGAAGCGGGAACGGACAAATTTGTCTGAGGAACAGGCTCTCTCCTTATTGCTCTGGATTGTGTGCCGGGACAGCCGCAGGGGAGAGCTGACTGCTGCTGAGTTCGGCGAACAGCCTCCTCGTTGTAGGCAGGTGCCTCACGTTCCTCAAAGGTGATCGCATTTGTCGGACAAGCGGGAAGGCAGTCGCCAAGTCCATCACAGTGATCCTCACGAGTGAGTTTGGCTTTGCCGTTTATCATTTCGATTGCCCCTTCATGACAGGCAGCTGCACAGATACCGCAGCCGTTGCATTTATCTTCGTCGATCTTGATAATTTTTCTAATCATTTTCGCATACCTCCTTGTTTTTCTGATTCTATTATAGTATAATGAGAGTAATAAGTATGTTGAAATTTCAACAAAAGGAGAAAAATATGAAAAAATATTTTGATGTTCTGAGAAAATGTTCTCTGTTTGCCCATATTGCCGATGAAGATCTGATTGCCCTGCTCGGCTGCCTTGGAGCAAAGGTAGAATCCTTTGATAAGAAATATACCATCATTGCGGAAGGAATGCCTGCGAAGTACATTGGTATTATGCTGTCAGGCACGGCACAGGTGATTCTGCTGGATTATAACGGAAACCGCAGCATTGTAACAGGAATTGAACGTTCTGAAACATTTTGTGAAGCATTTGCCTGTGCGGAGGTTTCTGCAATTCCCGTGTCGATCATTGCAAACGAAGCGTGTGAGGTGATGCTCATTGATAGTCATCGGCTGATGCATTCGTGTTCCAATGCCTGCGGTTTTCATCGACAGATTATATTCAATCTCATGAAGGATCTGGCACGCAAGAATCTCGTGTTTCATCAAAGGATCGAGGTCACATCACAGCGGAGCACGAGGGATAAACTGATGACATATCTGACGCTGCAGTCAAAGAAAACAGGCAGCAGCCGTTTTGATATTCCATTCGACAGACAGCAGCTTGCCGATTATCTGGAGGTGGACAGAAGCGGTCTTTCCACAGAGATCAGTAAGCTTCGCGGAGAGGGAATCATCCGGTGCGAGCGGAATCACTTTGAGCTGCTGTAGTAACAATGTCTTATTTCCTTGACAAAAAGCGGATTCCGTATTATAATTAAATTACAGAATATGTGACGATTGATCACAAGGAAAGGATGGAAAAACCTATGAACAAATACGCAGGCACACAAACCGAAAAGAATCTCGAAGCAGCTTTTGCAGGAGAATCTCAGGCAAGAAACAAGTATACTTATTTTGCATCCAAGGCAAAGAAGGAAGGCTTTGAGCAGATTGCAGCACTTTTCCAGAAAACCGCCGATAATGAGAAGGAACACGCAAAGATGTGGTTCAAGGAACTTAACGGCATTGGTGATACCGCTGAAAACCTTGCAGCTGCAGCTGACGGTGAGAATTATGAGTGGACGGATATGTATGAGGGATTTGCCAAGACTGCTGACGAGGAAGGATTTCCGGAGCTGGCTGCAAAATTCCGTCTGGTAGCTGCCATTGAAAAGCACCATGAGGAACGTTACCGTGCACTTCTGAAGAATGTGGAAACTGCACAGGTATTTGAAAAGAGCGAAGTAAAGGTATGGGAATGCCGCAACTGCGGTCATATTGTGGTGGGAACAAAAGCCCCCCAGATCTGCCCCACCTGTGCACATCCGCAGAGCTATTTTGAAGTTCATTCAGAGAATTATTGATCAATTATTCGTTTGTAAAAATGGACGTTTTCAGCATTCTTCCGGACTGCCGCAGGCAGTCCGGAAGAACGTTTTTTTTGAAATTTAAGCCCCCTTGGGAATGATTCTGTTTATTAAGAAAAAACGAATGCAGTTGAAATTTATGAAGTTCTGTGGTATAATGAAGAAAAACATCGGAAAGGAGAAAACCCATGCCGCACACGATTCTTGTCGTAGAAGATGATCCTTCCCTCCGTTACAGCATTCCGCTTGCTCTGGAAACCGCAGGATATCGGGTGATTTCAGCCGATTGTGTAAGAGAAGCCGAGATGCTGTCCGAGCAGGCAGATCTGATCCTGCTTGATGTCATGCTTCCGGACGGAGACGGAATTACTTTCTGTCGAAATTTCAGGGAAACCTGCACAAAACCCATTATTTTCCTTACCTCCTGCAGTGATGAATCCGATATTGTACGGGGGCTCGACTGCGGCGGTGATGATTATATTACAAAACCATTTCGTTTGACCGAGCTGCTTTCCCGTATTCGTGCAAATCTTCGGCGTATTCCTGCTCCCGTACCCGAACTGGAGCTGACCGCTTTGGAACACAAGCTCCTTGAATACCTCATGTGCAACCGTGAACAATATCTGACACGGGAACAGATCCTTGAATATCTTTGGGATGCAAAGGGCTGTTTCGTTAATGATAATACGCTTTCCGTCAATATTAGCCGACTGCGTGAAAAGCTTAAAGATTGCGGCATCGGACAAATCGTGACAAAGAGGGGGCTTGGCTATAAATGGACAGATTCTTAAACAATCGCCCTCTGCATCTGATCGTTGCCTTCTTTATGTCCTTGTTTCTTCTGGAAATCGCCGCAAGCTGGTTCTGTTCCGAATTATTGGCTGATTTCATAATGAAGGAACAGATCACAGCGATGCTTTCTGTCAGCGGCGGAGGCAGTTTTGTCGGTGAACCCGAGGCTGACGCCATTGCGGCAGGCGAGGAGCTGTTCCGAATTTATGGCGTCAGCACGGATATGATACCCTCGCTGATGCATGGCTATAAAACGCTCCGTATGACGCTGTTTGGGGTAATGACGGGCTGTGCCGCATTGGTTTGTATTCCCGGAATGCTGTTTGCACTGCATCAGGTGAATCGTATCTGCAGCCAACTTGAGGAATTGCATTTGGATTGCCTTGCCATCTCCGAACAGCTGATAGGTAATGTCCGGTTGCAGGGCGAGGATTTCAGCAGTGTACGCCGCATCTGCGAGGGTGTGAACCTCATTGCGAAGCGTATGAATTACATATCGGGAAGTTTGCATGAGGAAAAGAATTTTCTGAAGGATTTCCTTACGGATTTTTCCCACCAGATGAAGACCTCCCTTGCCGTGGTACGACTGAACAGTGATATGCTCACGCAAATGGAACAGCTTCCACCCGATAAGAAACAACAGCTCTCCGAGGAGGTTTCTGCCCATCTTGATGGTATGGAAACGCTTGTGATCTCTGCACTCAAGCTTGCAAAGCTCAATGTGGATGCCGTGGTGTATGAAATGTCGGAAACGGATATGAACCGCACCTGTAAAGCGGCGGTCAATCGAATGCAGCCCATTCTCCGTAAGAATCGGATACAGCTGCAATTTCGTGAGGATAGCAGCATTTCCTTTGCCCATGACGCCGTGTGGCTCTGCGAAGCCATCGGTAATCTGCTGAAAAATGCCGCCGATCATGGTGAATGCACTCAGATCAGTATGGAACTCATGCAGATTTCGGGTGCAGTCAAGATTACGATCGCAGACGACGGAAAGGGGATACCGCAGGCAGAAATCCCCCATCTTTTTGAGAGATTCGGCAAAAAGAGCAATAATGCCTCGATGCAGAGTGCAGGTGTGGGTCTTGCCATTGCAAAACGGATCATTGAGGCACATAATGGCGGGATCTGCGTTTATTCCGAGCTTGGAAAGGGCACAAGTTTTGAGCTTTTGTTCTTACGATAAAGTTTTAAAAAAAAATTTTTTCAGAAATCCGTTTTTGTCACTTTAGTGTAAGATTTGTATTGTATCATAATAGCAGTAACAGATGCAAGTCCGTTCTGCTCCGCAGAAACGGAGCGGAACGGATATTTTCATGTACTACATAACGGAGGGATTTTATGGAACAGAAAACTATCATTCAGATCGAACACCTGACAAAACACTACGGTAAGGGCGAAACCACCGTA
>JAZOBK010000309.1:0-4227 GCA_045595985.1 Oscillospiraceae bacterium | reverse complement strand
AATGGATATAAAACCTTTTCTTTATTGAACGTTTCAAAATATCTGTAACCAACGTAAATGTCTTCATGATAGTAATTCTTTGTTCTGTCCCCGAAACAGCTGTCGGAGGGATAATCCTTGACGGAATACGCAATGGTATCGGGGAGCTTGCCCGAGGGGCTGACTTTGCCCGTCAGGACATCCGCCGTACCCGTGCCGCCCGTCATGCCGCCCTGCCATACATAGAGGAGAGCATCGGGAGCGATGCGTTCCAGATCGGTCATATCGATGATATTGCCTACATTGAGGAGTACCACCATTCGGTCAAACGCCGCTCTGACCTTGGTAAGCATATCCTTTTCCAAAGCACTGAGCAGATAGGAGCCTTCCTCCATACGGTTGTCCTGTTCTTCGCCTGCAGTTCTGCCGATGATCACCACTGCCGTTGTGCAGGTATCTGCGGCTGCTTTTACCAGTTCGTCCGTCAGGGGCATTTCTTCCTGCGACCACGGTTCATGTCCCCAGCCGTCACCCAGATCAAAGGGATGGGCATTATCCCAGCTTCTGTAGGTTTCCAGCAGTTCTTCGTTGATCTTAACGCCGCTTTCCTGCAGACCGTCAAGAATGCCCGTTACTTTCGCAACATTCACCATGCCGCCCGAACCCGTACCGCTCTTGTAATAGTGGAACTGCATACGGCCGAATACCGCAATTTCCTCATCTGCTGCAAGCGGCAGGACACCGCCGTTGTTTTTCAGCATGACAATACCTTCCGCTACGGTTCTGGCAGCCGCTGCAAGGTATTGATTCCAGTCAAGTGTTCTTTTCATAGCCGGTCACCCGTCCTTTCAGATTTCTGCATTTATTATAGCACGAACACAGAAATATTGATATAATATCTATTGCGTTTTTGTCATATTCATGGTATAATATCCATAAAGCCGAAACTGAATGCAAGGCTATATCAACATCATCATTGAGTGATTCTGCAAGGGGGGAATACCGTGATCAGTGAAAACGGAAAAGTGGCGATCATTGAGCAATACATCAGCCGTGAAACGACCGTTGACAATTACCAAAGGGAGATGCGGTTCTATAATCTTGTCAAGCTCGGCCGCAGGGAAGAAGTGCTTGCGTCGCTTGAACGCAGGGGCTTTGAAAAAAACGTGGATAAACCGCTTTCAGACAATCCCCTGCAGAGTATGAAATACCACCTGACCGTAACAGCGGCGATGCTGGCGAGATTCTGTATTGAGGGCGGCATGGAATGTAACCGTGCCTATGAATTGTCCGACCTCTACATCAGGAAGGCGGACAAAGCGTCGTCCGAATCGGAGGTTGCTCAGATCAACCGAGCCATGTGTCTGGACTATCTCCGGCATATGGAGCAGCTTCGCAAGGACAGGATCTATTCCAAGCCCATCGTCATGAGCATTGACTACATCTATTCCAATCTGCACCGCCGCATCACCGCAGCGGAAATTGCAGCTGCCGTCAGACTGAATGAAAACTACTTTTCCAAGCTGTTCAAGCAGGAAACGGGAATGGCAGTGAGCCGCTATATTCTTCTGCGAAAAATTGAAACCGCCCAGAATCTGCTCAAGCATTCGGATTACAGCTGTGCGGAAATTGCCGAGCTTTTGGCGTTTTCATCGCAGAGTCATTTCATTTCCCGCTTTCGGGAGGAATGCGGCATCACGCCGCTTGTGTACAGAAACCAGCATTTCAACCATATGGAGTTTTCACCGAACGATTAAGGAGGCAGTTATGAAACTATCCAAAATATGCAGTATGTTGCTTGTATCCGCACTATGCATCCCTGTACTTTCTGCACCTGCCGTTTCCGCCGGAAACGAACCGGTGCTTGTCGATTCCGGCATAGATTATACCGAATGCACCGAAACCATCAATAATCCCGGTGCGGGCTATACAAGTCCTTTGTGGTATTCCTGCAAGCCGGGAAATACCCCCGTCCACAATCCCACGGGCAATCTCGTGCTGCTGCTGGTGGACATTGGGGGATTTTCGAGCGGTGTCAACGGCACAACGGATGACGAGGGCAATTACACGGAAGGTACGGACTATGATCTGGACGAAACGTTTTTCCGAAATTTCCGTGAAACGTTGGAACACTGCCGCCGCAACGGAAGTACCATTGCCATTCGTTTCCGCTATGATGCAAGCGGAATGCTCAATCCTGAACCTGCTACCTATGAAAAAATGGTGGAACATATCGAGCAGATCCGAGCAGACGGATTTTTAGAGGATTACAAGGACATCATCGCCTATGTCGAATCGGGCTTTGTCGGTTCTTGGGGCGAACACTGGGGCGGGAAGTACTGTTCCTTCCCCGACAAGGCACGTCTTGTGGATATTCTGTTGGATGTTGTGCCGGAGGAAATACCGATCACCGTCCGCACACCCCTGACCTTTGCAACATGGGCAGGTATTGAGGAATCGGAGCTGGGAGAATACATTTCCGAGCCGGGTAGCGACGCTGCACGCATCGGACTCTATAATGACGGTTATATGGGTTCGGATTCGGATCTTGGCACCTACCATGACCGTGAACGGGATACCACATGGCTCGGACGGCAGGCGATGACAAGCTATTTCGGCGGTGAATTTTCGGGAAATCTGGAATTCACCAAACAGTACGATACCTATCTCCCCGAAAACGCCATTCCAGAAATGTACAAGACGCATTTAAGCTATATCAATTCCAACATCTATCAGCTCTATAAGGACTATACTTTCGGGGAGCAGTACGATGTGGAGAATGTGGACAACAGTGCCTATTACGGAGAAACTGTGTTTAAATTCATGCGTGACCATCTGGGGTATCGTTTTGTTATCCGTGATTCTGATCTGAATGCAGAGGTGGAACAGGGCGATGTGCTCACGGTGCGGACGAAAATTGAGAATACAGGCTTTGCCAACCCCATCATGGCACAGAAAGCCGAGCTGATTCTGGAAAAGGACGGCAGTTTCATCAGAACGGATGTGGACGTCAACACACGGGAGTGGTATTCGAGAACGACGGTTTCACCGGAATTTCAGATGAAGCTCCCCGGCGGTCTGGAAACGGGTGAGTGGAACGTCTATTTCAAGCTTTCTGTCGGCAATAATACACTTGAACAGATGCCTATGCGTTCCGTGCATTTTGCAAATGAAAATGTGTGGAATCCTGCCCTGGGTGCCAATTACCTCGGCAGCTTCACCGTGACGGAAGGTTCGAATACGGAGAAACTCACGGACGGCAGCTTCTATCAGATGAATACGGAGAAGGAGATTCCGCATTCCGACGGTGAGATGTTCACCTGTGCGGAAACTTCCGCAGCGGACGGCTATGCAAGCAGCCCTTACGAACGTCTGGAGGAAAACCTGTATGCCGAGGATAACGGCAACCGCCTGTACATCACCAATGACGACAAGTATCTGTATGTGATGGCGGAGATCAAGCATAACGCCCAAGCCCCCGTGTACAATCTGCAGATCCGGAACGCAGATACAGGAAAATTCCACTGGCTGTATTATCAGGGCAATGGTTTTATCTATTTCAACGATGGCAAGCCCTATGGCTGTGTGCAAAGACACAACGGCAGTACCGTGGAATTCCGCATTCCGTTCGGTGAACTGATGGGACTCGGTGCAGGCGTGACATTGGAAAATGTGCGAGTTTCCATTCAGGACGAGGCGAATTCCTGGGTGAATGTGGGCGAGGTGAATTCCGGTGAGCTGACGATTCCCGACCGATTTACGGTATATTCCTCCAAACGGACGGTGTACCTTAATGACGGGCAGGAGCTGACGCTCCATGCACGCACGGCTGCAGAGAATCTGACGTATCAGTGGATGCTTGACGGCGAGCCGATCGCAGGTGCACAAGCGTCAGAGTATACCATTGCGGGTGCAGGCAATTATGCTGTGAAGATCACTTCCCCAAATGGTGCGGAACGGACGGTGGAAATATGTGAGGCGGTTATGGTTTCGGAAACGATGCGTGGCGATGTGAACCTCGATGGTAAGGTGAATACAGCGGATGCGGTGCTTTTGCAGAAATACCTGCTGGGAATCGAATCGCCTTCCGCAAGGCAGACGCAGGCAGCGGAGCTTTGTGAGGATGGAGCGGTGAATGCGTTTGATCTTGCATTTTTAAAGAGGCTGCTGCTGGCATACAATGAAAAATAACACAAGAGCTTACCACCGCCATAGGCGATGGTAAGCTCTGTCTGTCGAAAAACCTCA
>JAZOBK010000308.1:0-4916 GCA_045595985.1 Oscillospiraceae bacterium | reverse complement strand
CATCTCATGCTCCATATCCTTATAGATTGCTGCAACCGCATCATCCAGTTGTACTGTATCGGATACCATAACCAATTCTGGCATTTGCAGATGGTCATTGGTTTTCATGGAAATGCTTATGTCTGCAATCTTGTGATATATTTCATTTTCCGCACCCTTGCGGAGTGTATAGGAGAAACCGTTCCAGTCCGGCGTGAAGTAGGCATCACGGTACTGCCCGATGCGCTTGCCGAGGCGTTCGCCCTTGTCCAACAATCGGAACTGCGCCCACAAATCCAGTAGTCCGTTACTGCACGGTGTTCCTGTCAATCCCACAATACGCTTAACAAACGGTCTTACTTTTCTCAATGCCTTGAATCGTTTTGACTGGTGGTTTTTGAAACTGGCCATTTCATCAATTACTACCATATCAAAATCAAAGGGCATTCCGCTGTCCTCTATAAGCCACTGCACGTTTTCACGATTGATGATGTAGAGATCAGCTTTATGCTGAAGTGCAGACAGTCGCTGTTCCTTACTGCCAAGCACTAAGCTGTATGTCATATCCTTAAGATGCTCCCACTTCGCAATTTCATCGGGCCAGCTATTCCGACAGACTCGGATGGGAGCAATGATTAACACCTTTCGTATCTCAAAATGGTCAAACAGCAGGTTATTCAGTGCCGTCAGCGTGATGCTGGTCTTACCGAGTCCGCATTCAAGAAGAACAGCGGCTTGTGGATGTGTTTCAATAAAATCGATGGCATATTTCTGGTAGTCATGTGGCTTGTATTTCATCAATAATCCCTCCAATCTGATCGGGATGGTCAAGGACATACACCCGAAAGCCAAGTTCCCGAAGTAGTCTGTGACGTGCAAGCTGCAATGGCAGTGGCTGTTTTCTCGGTGCTTTCACTTCCACAAAAGCGATTCTGCCGTGTGGCATTAATACAATGCGGTCGGGTACGCCTGCTGTTCCGGGAGAGGTAAACTTCCAGCAGACACCGCCATAAGCCTTGACCGCCGTCAATAATTTCTGCTCAATGTCTTTTTCTCGCATAGAATAGCCCTTTCTGGGAAAAAGGTGCAGGTCGGTGAATGTCATATACAAACCTTTCTATAGGAAGAAAATTTCTCTTTTTTCTCGCCTGCGTAAGGTTGGGATATGAGTTTCACCGACCTGCACTTTCCCAATTTTACGTTGTTTTTTAATGATGAAAGTGCAGGTCAATCCAGAAATTCCAGTCGAATTTGAAGCCCGTAGATGACAATTCCGCTGTTCAGCTTCTTCCGCTTATATCCTGATTGCTCCAACGCATTATAGAAATCTGATGTACTGCGGACATACTCGCCGTTCTCCGTACAATACTCACGGTAACGCTTATACAGCTCTCCGGACTTCTCCTGATAGGACTTGTCCACCTCACAGCAGTCATTGATGAATGTTCCCAGCCAGTCATTGCCCTCACGGTACGCACCGATGGCATCCAATACGCACTGTGGGCGGTCTACCTTGAAATCGGCAGCCACAACTTTCATAGCACCCTCGATTAACCACGAAAGTACCGCACCGCCTGCGTTGTCAATAAGGTACTGAGTATAATTCTTAATGTCCTCCTGCCCTTGGATTTTTGCTTGAAATGGAATGACAATCAATCTGCGCCATGTACCGTCATCGGACGCCGACACTTTCGGCAGATGATTGGTGTACAGCACAAGGGTGTGGCTCGGTTCAAAAGAAAATGGTGCTTTGAATTTCTTCTCCGCAAAAATGGGATCGGTGGAACACAGTTGTTTTACCACTGAGGTATTAAGCCTCATTCCCTCCTGCAGCTCGGCAGCAATAATCAGACGCTTTCCCTTGAGTTCTGCCATTTCGGGTTTGACATTACGTTTGCAGTTAACAGTCAGCGCATCGGCAGAGATATTTCCACTGTAACTGCCGAGAACCTTATAAATCACATTCCAGAACGTGGACTTGCCGTTCCTGCCATCACCATAAGCAATAATCATAGACTCCACATACACCTTACCAATCAAACACAGGCCACAGATCATCTGTACATACTCAATTAAGCTCTGATCACCGCAAAAAAATACCTGCAAGGCTTCTTCCCAAATCTGTCTGCCATCCTCATTCGGCACTACCGCCGTCACCTTGGTTAAGAGGTCAGCAGGATCTGTTGCTTTCCAACCGTCAATTCCCTTTGATAGATTATAAGTGCCGCCGGGAGTGTTAAGCAGAAACGGATTCCCGTCAAGCTGTTCAGGATGGCGAAGTACCAAGGGCTTTGCCGCATCGAGAGCGTTATTCAGACTGCGGATATGTCGATATTTCATCACAAAGCTGTGATACACATCGGAAAACTGAAACTGTCCATAGGCTGAAAGCTGTTCAGGATTCAAGTTGTCCCTAAACTTTTTGCCGCCTGCTTTTGCAAGCAAGCGAGGGACACCCAGACACTCCAAGACAGACAAATATTCCTCCATTTTCTGTTCCGCATCCGCAAGCTGTGCATCCGTGTGTTCAATCATCGCCATCACCGCCGCTTGTTCCGATTCCTCCCAGTAGATACCGTTATAGCGGAGATAATTGGTCGCAATCGTAAACACAATTTCATCCCCAAAAGCCTCCACAAACGTGCGAGCTTCACCAACATCGGAGAAATCATCGGGGATAAGAGGACTATTGCCATACTGGTCGGGCGGCACATAACCCTCCTGTGTAGTGACCTTTTTACCAAACTTGCAGGCACTATTCCAGATGGTTTCCAGTTCTTCATCGGATAGAGGTGGTTCGCATTCAGAAGCCTTTTCGAGAAACTTCTCATGTGCTTCTTCCGTCACACCGAAACGCTTGACAAGCCTGCCCGCCATGCGTGACATGGTGCTGTTACGCTGTCCTTCTGGTATACTGCGGTTCTGTTTCATGAGAAGAAGCCAGTCCTCAATGGTCAGACTGCCCTCATGCCAGAATACATCGCCCTTTGCACCAAACAGAAAACGTGAAGCATCAAGGGCATTGCCGTCAAAGAATGGCAGTTCCTTAAAAATACGAACTTTAACGGATTTGTGGATACCTGCATCCTTGCAGGCACAGGTAGGGAAGAACACATGGAACCGTGGTCTTGCCGATACAGTGCCTTTCGGCAGATTATGATGACGGCTGTATGTAATGGCAAATGCAACATCCGACAGCAGAACCGACAACTTTTCAGCTGTCATCCAATCATCGGGATTGTCAGAATGGTCATTGTCACAATCCATTGGCACAACATCGGCTAGCTGAAAATTGGCATCGCTGCGTGAGAAATGATCATACAAGGCACACACATGGTCGGCTGTAACTGCCTTTTTCAAATCTGCTTCTGAAGTGATGACCTTTTGGTGCGGATAGAGCGTATTCTTTTCGTTGCCGGTACAATCGGCAGTATACAGGGTGAATTTCATACCTTTTCCTCCAGATTTTCTGTAAAATATCGAATTCTCATATGCTTACGCTTTGCACGGTCGATTTCTGCCTGCATTCCTTTTGAGATAATAGTACCAAACACCCATAGTTCCGCACACTTACTCATCAGCACCCAATTCATGAAAATAGCAATGTCACGTTCATCGGGGATATTGTCATTCATAAACTGCGTAAAGTAGATATGCGGTGTAATCGGAACATAATGCTGTTCTACCGCAAATCGGCTGTAGCGTCTTGCATTTTCTGTATTTCTCTCTACATCTCCCGCATAGGGAGAACAGATGTAAACGATGGGACGGAAGGCGGCAGCTTCCGCCGCCCCACGTTCCGCCTTTTCAATTCTGGTGAAGGCTTCATGCTCCGTTGGAGAGAAATAGCCTTCAGCGTTATATAAATTTGCCATGTTATCAGTCCTTCTTGTAGTATTCACATTCATATCCATCTGCATTGAGCAACAGTCCCTTTGCCCAAGCCGGTGTTCTTGCCATTTGTTCGCAGACTGTCGCTACAGACAATCGCTTGTCCGCTTCAATGATGATTTCATCGTGTACATGAGCAACGATAAAACAGTGGGAAAGAGTCTGCATGGCATAAAACAGCAGGTCACGGGCGATTGCCTGAACAATATTCTCCACAAACTTCGGACCGTAGCTTTCCAACCAGTCCCATTTCTTATTTACACCAATACCTCTGTAGTAAACAGACTCACCGCCGAACTTGTTTTCACCAATTTTCGGCTTAACATAGGCAAGTCGTCTGCTCGATGGCAGTTCAATAAACAGGAATCCCTTTTCATAAATAAAACGGATACCATGCGTTACAGTCGTAGTTTTCTCCTTAACTGCCTTTTTGACGGCACGGTCCCCAGACCACCACAGATCAACAATATGGGGAGAAGCAGCACGCCAGTCGTCCACAATCTGTTTCAGTTCTGCATCCGATATTCCCATTTCCGAACCGCCCATGGCTTTCATCGCACCGACAGAGCCGCCATAACCACACGCCAATTCCGCAACTTTGCCTTTCTGCCTAAGATGAGCATTGACACCATGCTTCTCAACGTGAACACCGAACATATGTGAAGCGGACGCACAGTAAATATCACCGCCGTCACGGAATACATCCATTCTCCACTGCTCCTTTGCAAGCCATGCAATGACACGAGCTTCAATAGCGGAAAAGTCCGCTACAACAAACTTGTATCCCTTTCGGGGAACAAAGGCAGTTCTTATCAGCTGTGACAGCGTATCCGGCACATCGTCATAGAGCATTTCTACTTCATCATAACAACCGTATTTCACAGTATTTCGAGCATCGGTAAGGTCTGGAATATGATTCTGAGGTAGGTTTTGCAGTTGAATAATTTTTCCGCTGAACCGTCCTGTACGGTTCGCACCATAAAAGCTGAACATTCCTCTTGCCCTTTGGTCGGAGCAGACAGCTGTTTGCATAGCTGTATATTTTT
>JAZOBK010000307.1:0-4251 GCA_045595985.1 Oscillospiraceae bacterium | reverse complement strand
CAAAGCTTCTGACGCTTGAAGCCATGCGTTCTCTCCTGCCGTCCGTAAAGCCCGACGCACACAAGAACAGCCGCGGGCATCTGATGACCGTCGCCGGCAGCGTGCGGATGCGTGGAGCTTGCGTTCTGGCGGCGAGTGCCGCCATGCGAAGCGGCTGCGGACTTCAGACGACGGCAAGCACCGAACCTGCATTACAGGCACTTTGCACACGAATACCGGAGATCATGTGTCTGCCGCTTGTGACCGACAATGCGGGATTTCTGCTGGATGCGGAAAATCACGATGCACTTGCAAACGCCCTGCAGGGCAAGGACGCACTGCTCATCGGCTGCGGTATGGGTGTAACGGAAAACACCGTAAATCTGACAAAATTCCTGATCAATCAGAGCGATTGTCCGATCATTCTGGATGCGGATGGTCTGAATTGCCTGACATGCTGCATAGAATGGATACCGAAGGGACGAACCATTCTGACACCCCATCCCGGTGAAGCGGCAAGGCTGCTGGGTATGACCACATTGCAGGTGCAGGCGGATCGTCCGGCGGCAGCACGCTTGCTTGCAGAGAAAACCGGCGGGGTTGCAGTGCTCAAGGGTGCAGGCACGATCATCACCGACGGTGCGAGGATGGCTGTGTGCACATACGGAAACGAGGGCATGGCAAGAGCCGGCAGCGGTGATGTGCTGGCAGGCATCACTGCATCGCTTGCGGCACAGGGAATGCCCCTGTACGAGGCGGCGTGTGCAGCTGTCACGCTCCATGCGTGTGCGGGAGATGCCGCAGCAAGGCGGCTGCCGACACGGTATATGCTGCCGCAGGACTTGATTGAAGCGTTGAAAGATGTGCTGTAATTCCGGAGCCTTCCGGAACTCTGCAAAAATACATGAAGTACAAACCTAATCTCGGCAAGGGCGTGTCAACACGACCTATAATCTACATTTGAGGTGATCGTATGAAACGTATTTTTGCAGCACTCTGCATGAGTGCGGTACTTCTGGGTGCATACGGCTGCGGCGTACAGCCGCCGTCCGGAAACGTGAACAACCGTATGGACGGTGCATTCACCACGGAACTGACCATTACAACCGCCGACAGCGAAACCAAAGGCACGCTCGCTCGCTACGGCAATGACGCATGGAGCGTAACTTTCACGGAACCTGCGGCACTTGACGGTGTGAAGCTGGATTTTCTGGATGATGAAGTCACGGCGTCCTACAAGGGGCTGGAATTCTCCGTACCGCAATCGGCACAGGCAGTCCGCACCATGCTTGCGGAGCTGATGGACATTGTGGATGACATGGCACTTGAACCCGAAATCGTCTGCAAGCAGAATGAGGACGGTGCCGTCTGTGAGGGCGAGATCGACGAAGGGAAATTCACCCTGACCTTTGACAAGGACGGTATCCCGAAGGAATTCTCCCTCCCCCCTTACGGGCTGACCATTACCTTTGACACATTCACAGAAAACGGCAGTTCCACGACTTCGGAAACCACATCGACTGCAGAAACCTCCACGGAAAACACGGAAACACAAAACACATCCGAAACTAATGTGACAACGCAATAACTGCACACGCCCATCCTGCAATTGCAGGGTGGGCGTATTTTCGCCTTAATGCTGTGCCATCATTTTCTCCTCGTAGGGGTTATCCATCGTGGCATCAAATCCCTCAGGGAAATACTCTGCCGGCATATATTCCTCATAGTCAAGATCCATGAAGTAATTGCAGAATATGATTTCCACATAGGTCACGGCATTCTCCGCATCGGGCGTATCGATCGCATAGATAAATCCATGGTAATCATCGGCATACATCGCCAGAAGCGGTGCATCCTCCGAAAATCCCGTCACACTGTAATAGCCGATGTATTCCGTGGAAGCATAGCTTTGCAGACGCTCCAGCTCCGCAGCATAGGCTGCATCATCATATTCCACTGTCAGATAGCTCAGATACTGAGCGTCCCACGGATTATAGTAGACCATTTTGTATTCCTTGACGTCCATATCCGCATTAATGGCAGAGGGGAAAATACTTTCATCCAGTCCCCACTTATTCCGATACTCGGATTTTGCATTTTCTCCCATATACTGAGAATAATTGTTCACATCCGTATCAACTTCAATGCGAGCAAGTGCACTGTCAAGTGCTAAAAATGCCACCAATCCCCCCACGGCGATGAGCCTTGCGGTAAATGCCGCTGCCACGATCGCGGCAGTGATCAGTGCAATTTTTACGCCATGTCTGAATTTTGATTTGCGGACATATTTCTGAAAGCTTTCCGCAGGTTCCTTTGAAAATTCCGCCTTTGGCTCCGGCTCG
Organism: Oscillospiraceae bacterium; assembly: GCA_045595985.1. Taxonomy (GTDB): domain Bacteria; phylum Bacillota; class Clostridia; order Oscillospirales; family Ruminococcaceae; genus UBA3855. The sequence continues at coordinate 1,930 of JAZOBK010000307.1, read as the reverse complement.
GACATGGCTTCGTACTGTTTACGGCATTCCTCGCATTCATCAAAATGCGATACGATCAATTCTCGGCTTTTGTCACTGACCATGTTTTCCGCATACAGCGGCAACAGATCCCTGATCACGTCACAATCCACTCTCATAGCAATTCCTCCTTCACCTTCTTCTGCATCATCGCTTTCGCACGATGAAATGTCACACACGCCCAATGCTCTGATTTTCCGAATATCTCACCGATCTCACGGAAGGACAATTCTCCGAACACACGCAGCATAAAAATTTCCTTGTACGGCTCGTGCAGATCATGCAGGAATTTGTGGATCTGCAGTGCCTGTTCCTTATCCGCGATCAGATCGGTAAAATGCGGTTCTTCCGACGACAGTTCATCGGAGCTTTCCGCTGCCGAAAAGCGATTCTGTTTCTGACGGTAGGTGTAATACAGGTTCTTGGCAATGGCACAGAGCCACACCCGTATATCGGATCTTCCCTGATATGTGTCGAGGGATCGCATTGCACGAAAGAATGTTTCCTGCGTCAGCTCCTCCGCCAGTTTTTCATCGCCGGATAATCCACGCAGAAAACGAAAGACGTCTTCGTAATACGCCTTATAGAGCGATTCAAAATTTTCCACGCCTTCAACCCCCTTCACTCATTAGACTCGGAAGATTCCAAAATATCACAAACTTTTTTAAAAATAATAAATTATGAGTCCCCCCGTCTAAAGCGGGGAAAACTCAAGTGAAATTACAGATTTTCAGCAGCCGGCACTCCCGTCAGCTCCGCCTCCGATGTGATACCCTGTGCGATCATTTTTGCACGCATACAAGCGTAGAACTCCGCCTTTGTTGCCTGATGGTAGGGCAGGATGAAGTAAATTCCAACGCCGCAGGACAGAATTCCAAGCACATACCAGCCGATAAAGGAAAGATTCAGGAAGAACAGATTTGCCTTTTCTCCCTCCATGGTGCGTCTGGAAATCTCAAACACACGCTCCTTGGGAAGATTAGGATTTTCTGTGATCAGATACGGAATCAGTGTGTATTCCAGCGACTTGATCACTCCGGGAATTACGAAAAGCATCGACCAGAGCCATACATACAGCATACGCCAGAACATGAGCTTCACCGTTACCAGGTACCTGCCCTCTTTGAATGCACTGAATAAATGGCCAAAGTCCACATCGCCGCTCCTTGCCTTGCAGAAAAACGCACACTTTCCGACTTCTATGGGATTTGAAAGGAAACTGCATATCACCATGCTGATAAGCATTGCAAATGCAAAAACCAACAGATATATAATCATGTATACAAGCATTACCCCAACAACCCCGATAATTCCGAAAAACACCTCGGCACCCGAATCCGATACGCCTTCGAGGCAGAGTCTGCCGTGCTGCAGCACACCCGTCGCAGGCGGTGCAAACACAAAATACGACGAACTTCCATGAAGGGAGTCACTGAGAAGTGCTGCCACAAAACAAACAAGAAATCCCATCCAGTAGTAATTCTTCATCGAATTCTTGGCATTTTGCTTTAATAGATCAATTGTCCACATACACGCGTCCTCCTTGTATAATATATGTCTTCCGGTCCGCCTGCGGCAGACCGGAAGACACGTTTTTAATCAGATCTCCCTGCCGTTTCAGCAAGGGATTGTAGTGATTATACTAATCCCTTTAACTCTGATAGACAAAGTCGGCGTTAGGGATTGTATGAAACGGGATTTGAACGCAAAGCGTTCAAATCGGCGGCTGTGTCAACATACCCGAACCTAAGTCAGGATACTGTTCGAGGGTGAGTAGTATACCGTACTTGGATTTGACACAGCAGCCGCCCTCAAAACCCGAATTATCTATTGGGGTTTTGAGGATTAGTATTACATATTGTACGGATTGTTGTTCTGATCATACGGAATTGCATCCGGCTCATTATACGCA
>JAZOBK010000306.1:0-6011 GCA_045595985.1 Oscillospiraceae bacterium | reverse complement strand
AGTAGAACGTAGCCGCATGCGTCCGTGTTGGCACGCCTTTCAAGGCGTAGCTTGTATTCTGAGCCCCTATGGGGCGTTTACGGAAAAACCCCCGGCTTTGCCGGGGGATGTTTATTTGTGCAAATTTTTCCGCATCTGATAATAGCACAGCCAATCACCGTTTTCACAGGCGATTTTCCGATAATCAAAGGGAATGTAACCAAGCTTCTGATACATTTCCTGTGCTGAAAACGAAGAAGAAAGTTCAGCCGATGAATACTGCTGTGCGATCGCTCGTTCCGCAAATGCCATCAGCTGTGTGCCGAATCCCCTGCCCTGAAATTCCGGCAGAACAAACAGGCGGTTGATTTCGTTTCCGGCGATCGTTACAGTTCCGACTGCGATTCCATCGTAAAGCATCAGGTACACGATGCCATCGGAAATATCCGTCTCAATATGTGATACACGATGATGTTCCTGAAAGAACCGCACTGCACCTACAGGATAATAGTGCGGGTAAATCTCCGAAATGGTCGTCTGCACGATTTCAAATACCGTCTGCAGATCGTTCTGTTTTGCTTGGGTGATCATATACAACTCCTATTCAAGCAGCGTGGCGATCACGGCATTAGATACCGCAAACCCCTTTGGTGTGAGGGAAATGTTCCCATTGCTCTGCATCGCAGCATAGCCTCCCTGTATCAACAGAGGGAGCTTTTTTTGTGCCGTATCGCTTAACAGAGAAGCCGCCACACCATCCGTCATGCGAAGGGCAAGCATCAGCCTTTCCTCCGATTCACAGGGGCTATCGTCCAATATTTCCGTCCGCTGAACGGGCGAATCACAAAATGCCGCAACATCCCTTGGCACCTGAAACCGCTTGCCGCCATAACAGGAATGTGCCCCCGCACCAATTCCGAGATACGGCTCGCATTTCCAGTATTTCCGATTGTGTCTGCTCTCAAAGCCGTCCTTTGCAAAGCTGGATACCTCATACTGACGGAAACCGTATTCCGCAAGGGTATGCACGGTTTGCAAATAACGATCGGTGGAAGCATCATCATCCGGAAGATTTTTGAGTAGCTGTGTATTCCTTGAAAGGGGCGTCCCCTCCTCCACCTGCAGAAGATAGGCGGAAACATGGGTGATGGGAAGGTCCCCGAGGATTTGCAATGTTTGCCCCAGAACTTCCTCGCTCTGTCGGGGACACGCAAGCATCAGGTCGCAGGAAATGTTCGAAAATCCCTGTGCATGGGCTGTCATCACTGTACGGATACCGTCGGCGGCACGGTGGGTCCTGCCAAGCAAGGAGAGCTGTTCATCCGAAAAGCTTTGCGTTCCGATGGACAGACGATTTACACCGGCAGCACACAGATCACGCAGGTACTGCGTTCTCTCGCCCGTGGGATTGAATTCGAGTGTGATTTCGGGATATGCAGCGAGATGTGCATATTTTGCACAGGCATTGAGAATTTCACCGATCTGTGCCGCTGACAAAAGCGACGGCGTACCGCCGCCGAAGTACACGGTATCCACCATGTCTTCGGGCACATACGCCGCCAGATTCCGAATGATCGCTGTTACATACTGCGATGCGGTTTCTTTGTTGTATGAAACGGAAAAGAAATCGCAGTATGGACATTTTTTTGCACAGAACGGGATGTGAAAATACAGCCCCGTCATATTATTCCATCAAACGAATGGGCGTGGTCAGCTTGCCAAAGAACATATCAAAGAGAAAGCAAAGCAGGAAATTGGCTGCAATTGCCGACACGATGATAATGGTGCTGGTTACTTTATCTTCCATTGAGATATAGGCAAACACACAGACGATCAGCATGATCACGCTGGTTATACCTGAAAAATATATGGACGCCATACCGTTGCAGCATTTTCTTCCGCAGTTCGGACAGGGTTTTCCGGAAGTACGCAGGGATCCTGCCATTGCTTTACGGAGCGGAGAGAATGTGGCTTCACCGCAATGCGGACAAACGTGTTTTTTCATAACAGCTCCTCCTATTCATCCAGTTTGAGTACGCTCATAAATGCCTCCTGCGGCACTTCTACGGTACCGAGCTGACGCATACGCTTCTTACCTTCCTTCTGCTTTTCAAGCAGCTTCTTCTTACGGGTAATATCACCGCCGTAGCACTTGGCAAGCACGTCCTTACGCATTGCCTTTACAGTTTCACGGGCAATGATCTTACCGCCGACCGCCGCCTGAATCGGTACCTCAAACAACTGTCTTGGGATATTATCCTTGAGCTTTTCCGCAATTTTTCTGGCTCTCGGATATGCCTTGTCCGCATGAACAATAAAGGAAAGTGCATCGACAATATCGCCGTTGAGCAGAATATCAAGCTTTACAAGCTTGGAAGGTGCATAGCCCATCAGTTCATAATCAAAGGACGCATAGCCCCTTGTTCTGGACTTGAGTGCGTCAAAGAAATCATACACGATCTCATTGAGCGGCAGCTCGTATTTCAGCGTTACTCTGGTATCATCCAGATATTGCATATCCTTGAAGGTACCACGTCTGTCCTGACACAGATCCATGATGTTTCCGACAAACTCGGAGGGAACAAGGATGTCCGCCTTTACCATCGGTTCTTCCGCACTCGCAAGCAGCGAAGGATCGGGATAATTGGTCGGATTGTCAATATACTGCACCGTTCCGTCGGTCAGCGTGACCTTATAAATTACGGAAGGTGCCGTAGTGATCAGGTCGAGGTTATACTCACGCTCCAGACGTTCCTGAATGATTTCCATATGGAGCAGTCCGAGGAATCCGCAGCGGAAACCAAAACCAAGTGCAATGGAGGTTTCCGGTTCAAATGTCAGGGCAGCGTCATTGAGCTGGAGCTTTTCCAGTGCTTCACGCAGGTCGCCGTATTTTGCACCGTCGGCAGGATAGATACCCGAAAATACCATGGGATTTACCTTACGGTATCCGGGCAGTGCCTCATCGCAGGGATAATCAGCCAGCGTCACGGTATCACCCACCTGTGTATCGCCGATACTCTTGATGGATGCGGCGATATAGCCTACTTCTCCCGCAGTCAGTGTTCCTGTATTGATAAGCGAAGTTGGCGACATATAGCCCGTTTCGGTAACAACAAATTCAGAACCGGTCGCCATCAGGTGAATGGTATCCCCCACCTTCACGCTGCCGTCCTTCACACGGACATAGATGATAACGCCCTTATAGGAATCATAATAGCTGTCAAAAATCAGTGCCTTGAGGGGGGCGTTCGGATCGCCCATGGGAGCCGGAATATCGCTCACGATCTTTTCCAGAACAGCTTCCACGTTCGTACCCATTTTTGCGGAAATACGAGGGGCATCCATTGCGGGGATGCCGATGACGTTCTCCACTTCATCACAAACACGCTCCGGATCTGCAGAGGGCAGGTCGATTTTATTGACAACCGGAACCACTTCAAGATCATGCTCAATGGCAAGGTAGGTATTTGCAAGGGTCTGTGCCTCGATGCCCTGTGACGCATCAACAACAAGGATCGCACCCTCACAGGCTGCAAGAGAACGGGAAACCTCATAATTAAAGTCCACGTGTCCGGGGGTATCAATGAGATTGAATGTATACAGCTCGCCATCCTGTGCACGGTAATTCAAACGTACGGCACGTGCTTTGATGGTGATGCCACGCTCACGCTCCAGATCCATATTATCCAAAATCTGCTGCTCCATATCACGCTGTGCAACCGTTTCGGTCTTTTCCAGAATACGGTCGGCAAGGGTGGACTTTCCGTGATCAATATGGGCAATGATACAGAAATTACGAATTTTCTGAGAATCCAAATTTCATTCCTCCATCTGTCAGTGTAAAATTTCACATTTTTTATTATACCACAAATCAGATTCGTTGTAAAGTACTGAAAATCATTTTTTATACAATTCATTTTTCTGTTCGTCCTTAAACCGCTTCTGTTGATTTCACAGTGCCTTTATGTCAAAAGAAAACACATATCCGCCATCGGCGTGATTTGTAGAAATGCACAAATTGAATCTTCAAAAAACATCAAATCTCACCATAAATGAAAACGATTTGTAAACACTTGCAATCAGCGAAAAGTTTTGTTATAATAAGAATAGTATCATATTCTGGGAGGAAAATGTACATGAATATTGCAATTGCACAGTCCGGCGGCCCTACCTGTGCCATCAACGCAAGTCTGGTCGGCGTATTCAAGCAGGGACTTCTAACGGAGAAAATCGACGCTATTTTCGGGTCCATCAACGGTATCGAGGGGATTATCAATGATGATTTGCTGAATCTCAAATCCGTCATCCGCACAAACGAGGATATGGAACTGCTGCGTCAGACACCGTCCACCATGCTCGGCTCCTGCCGCTACAAGCTGCCGTCCATTGAGGACGACAAAGGGGTTTATGAAAAGATTCTCAAGTGCTTTGAAAAACACAGAATCAAGATCTTCATTTATATCGGCGGCAACGATTCGATGGATACCGTTGTGAAGCTTTCCGATTTTCTGAAGCAGGAAGGCTCGGATATCCGTGTGATCGGCGTTCCGAAAACCATTGACAACGATCTGCCCGTAACAGATCACACACCCGGTTTCGGTTCTGCGGCAAAATATGTTGCTGCGACGGTACAGGAAATCATTCGTGACAGCTCTGTTTACAGCATTCAGTCCGTTACGATCGTGGAGATCATGGGACGTCACAGCGGTTGGCTGGCAGCATCATCCTGTATGCTCCGTGCGAACGGTGAGGAAGCTCCCCACCTGATCTATCTGCCCGAATCCGAATTCTCCGCAAAACAGTTCATCGAGGATGTCCGCAAGCAGATGGCAAAGCACAAGGCGGTCATCGTTGCGGTTTCTGAAGGCGTGACACTGACGGATGAGGCAGAGGGGATGGAGGATTTCCAGTCCGGTGCTACAGATGTGTTCGGTCACAAGTATCTGTCGGGTGTGGGCAAATTTCTGGAACGTATGGTTGCCAAGGAAATCGGCTGCAAGGTGCGTTCCATTGAGCTGAATGTTATGCAGCGTTGTTCTTCTCACATCTGTTCCAAAACCGACATTGATGAAGCGGAACGCATTGGCAGACACGCTCTGCGTGCGGCACTGGACGGTGAAACGGGTAAGATGATGTTCTTCCGCAGAGTAAGTGATATGCCCTATGCAGTGACGATCGAAATGACGGATGCGAAGAATGTCGCAAATCTGGAAAAGAAATTTCCACAGAAATGGATCGTTCCGGAGCAGAATCAGGTGACAGATTCCGCTGTCAAATACTTCCTGCCGCTTGTACAGGGCGAAGTGAACATCTGTATGCGTAATGGTATGCCCATGCATTTCCAAAGACCTTTGCAGATGCGATAAAAATGATGCGTTATACCGCCTGTCTACGGACAGGCGGTATTTCAGAAGTATTACAAGTTTTTTGAGGGTTTCAAAAAAATTTCCAATATTTTTAGATCTCAGTTGTTATATATGTAGAATCCACTTGCAAGGAGGATATAATGGAGAGAGGAATTGAAAGCTATCTCCGTTATCTCCATGGTGATCAGAGCAGTTTGCGTGCAATCGTTGAATTGTACTGGAACAGTATGCTCCTGTTCACCAATGGTTATGTACATAACCTGTCGGATGCCGAGGACATTGCACAGGAAGCCCTGATCAAGCTTTCCATCAAGCGTCCCAAATTTGAACATGAAAACCAATTAAGAGCGTACTTGTTCAAGATCTGCCGTAATCTTTCTTTGAATCTTCTCAAGAAACAAGGAAGAACGCAGAGCATGGCACAGGAGATAACGGAAAACATCAAGGATGAAATGCAGGAGGTCGAAGAACGCATGGAATTGCAGGACACAAAACTTGCAATGCACCGTGCTATGCAGGATCTCAAACAGGAATACCGTGAGGTGCTGTATCTGCGGTATTTTGAAGGTCTGTCCGTCAGAGATGCGGCGAAAATCATGAAATGCAGCGAAAAAAAGCTGACCAATCTTGCATATCAGGCAAGGCAGCAACTCAAGAAAATTC
>JAZOBK010000305.1:0-16954 GCA_045595985.1 Oscillospiraceae bacterium | reverse complement strand
CAATCTCTTTGACAGTGCCAGTCTTACAGAACGCCCCGATGTCCTCTGTGCCAAAATGCTGGAAGGACGTGTGGGCATCCTCATTGACGGCACTCCCTTCGCACTGGTCGTGCCAAAACTGTTCGTGGAGAGCTTTCAGTCACTGGACGATTATAATTTCAAGCCCTATTATGCAACGCTCATACGCTGGCTGAAATATGGGGCATTCCTGATCGCAATGCTCCTGCCGGCACTGTATATCGCAGTCAGTATGCATCATCCGGAACTGCTCAACAGCACGCTGCTGATGATCCTCTCCGAAGCAGAAGCAGAAGCCCCACTCTCCCTCGTCACGGAAGCTGTCGGCGTGCTGCTGATGTATGAGATCATCCGTGAGGCGGGGCTGCGGCTTCCCAAGGTCGTGGGCGGTGCAGTGAGCATTGTGGCAGGTCTGATCATCGGCGACGCCGCCGTTTCATCGGGACTCATCAGCACGCCCATGCTGACGATGGTTGCCATTTCCGTCATTGCAGGATACGTCATTCCCGATCTCAATCAGGCAGTCACCATCCTTCGGCTTGCGTTCATCCTGTGCGGCGGTCTGTGGGGATTATTCGGCGTAGCTCTGCTGGGAACGGTGGTGCTGTTCAACCTCTGTGCAACGGAATCCTTCGGCTATCCGCTGACAGCACCACTGTCGCCGATGCACCGAAAGGGGCTGCGTGACGTGGCAACCAGAGTAAACTTCCGCAAGCTGCAGAAGGGGCATTTCACCGTGGAGGAATATCATGAATAAAATACACCAAAGTCAGCTTTTCGCCATTCTCATGCTGTCGGGTGCATGGTCGGTGCTTTGTCTGCCGGAGGCACGCTCGGGTGCACAGCTCCTCGGCATCGGGACGGCATTTCTTGTACAGTTGGTTTTCAGCATTCCGATGCTGCTGCTGTCGGAGCGTGATTTTTCGCTTTCACATATGGTAAAGCGTCACAAATGGCTGGGATTTCTGTATATTCTGTTTTTTCTGCTCTGGGGAGCACACGGATTTTCACAGCTCTGGGAGGTTTCATCGGAAATCTCCCTCCCCGTTTCCGGCAGTCTGACAGCGGCACTGCTCATCACTGTCACCTGTCTGTACACCTGTTCTCTTGGACTGAAAGCCATGGCAAGGAGTGCCCCATTTGTGCTGGGACTGTTCATTCTCTCGCTGATCGTGCTGGTCATCGGTGCCTACAGCGCCTACAGCCGTATGGAAGTCACAAGGCTTGCACCGCAGTCGGAGGGATTTCTGAAGGACGGATTCTTCTATCTGTGTATCGGCGGTGAACTGACTGCGGCATGGGTACTCCTTGACCGCACCCGAAAGAAACAGCGTGCCGCCGTATGGGGATTCCTTGCAGGAAAAGCTGCATTTGCCTGTCTGGTGATATTTCTGTGCATCTGTGCAGCCGGCAGACTTTCGGGATTTTCGAAGTATCCGTTTTTTATACTGACGGCACTTTCACAGCCGCTGCAGTCGCAGCGTGCGGACGCACTGTATATTCTGGTATTCGTCATGCTGTACGTCATGCACATCACGCTGCAGACAGGCGTGATCTCCCATCTGCTGTGTTCGATGTTTCCGAAATGCAAAGCCGCCGCACCGCTGTCCCTTGCAGCAATGCTGCTTTTATCATGGGGGCTGCCGCTGACCGAAAATGCCGCAAATCCTGTTTTCGGGGCATTGATCTTTCTGACGGCATTCGTCATACCCGCCATCATTTATCTATTCCGGAGGTTCTCCCATGAAAAAAACACTTCTTCCCCTGCTGCTGCCCCTCCTGCTGACGGGATGCGGAACGGAACACATCAGTGAACGGCTTTACACGCAGACGCTCGGCATGAAAGGGACAAAAGAACTGACGCTCTACGCACAGACCTTTAATGGGGACAAGCCCTTTACCGCAGGCGGCGTCACCATGACGGAGGCACTTCGCAGCGGCGAAGCGGCACAGGGCGGCCGCATTTTCATCGGGCATACGGAGCTGCTGTGCATTGACGGGAGCCGCACGCTTTCAGATGTGCAGGATCTGCTGTGCAATCAGGGGATCTCCCCCGCCTGCAAACTGCTGTACACGGATGTGGACGACTGCTTTCGAAGTACCGACACGGCAAAGCTGCTGGAGAGCGTCCGCATGGCGGAACGCTGCGGACTGATCGCACAGACGGACATCACGACGGTTCTGGACGAATGGCTCGGCGATTCGCAGACCGCCCTGCTCCCGGCAAGATCCTCCGACGGGCTGTGCATGGTGCTCCTCCACACGAACGGCAGACGCACCATGCTTTCCGAGGATGCGGCAAATGGTTTGTTCTGGCTTCGCAGAAACGATGGCAGGGATATGACCGTGACCGTCGAAACCCCGAACGGCATGGAGGATATTGCCATTCTGCGAAATTCCCTGCAAAAGAATGCTATCCCACAGGATGGCAAGCCCGCACTTTGTTACAGCGTGTCGGTATATACGGACGATTGTCCGGATGCCGTGCGGCAGGCATTGCGGAAAAAGCTCCTTCTGCAGTGCCGCACGGCTGTTTCCGAAATGCTTGCAGCGGATGCGGATGTCATCGGTCTGCAGTCGCTTGCAGAGTTCTCCGGAATGGACAGGCAGGAACTTTCCGTTGTTGTGGATGTCACTGTGAAATAATGCTCAAACGACGAAAAGGAGGTTCCCCCGTTTACTGCGGGGAAACCTCCGAATCATGCTATTCTGACTTATTCCATGGACTGAATATGTGTGATGGCAGCCTGTGCATACTCGTTCACCTTTGCGGAACTGTTTGCAGCCAGAGCCTTCTCATACCATTCCAGAGCCTTCTGCGGCTGCGGACGCATACCGCCGCTGCCCTTGAGGTAAATATCACCAATCGCCAGCTGTGAAAGCACAAGACCTCTTGCAGCTGCTTCCGTGTGCCATGCAACAGCACGTGTCGGATCCTGCGGGAAAGGATAGGTTCCCTTCTCATAGCTGTCAGCCACCTGGAACATCACGTGCAGCAGTACTTCACGCTCCTTCTGCTCAAGTGCAGGGATCTGATCCTTGATCTCACGCAGGAAGCTGAACATACTGATCATATAATTCTTTGTACGAGGCTTGCCGAGGAAAGTCCAGCTGCCTGTTTCATCCATTTCGGATACGGTATATACCGCATAATCCAGCAGCTCGTCCAGACCGTCGGGAGATGCGTTCCCTGTCGGCTGCGGTGCCTTCGCTGCAGCACTTTCTTCCACCTGGCGTGTCTTTTCGATACGCTCCAGCAGCAGATTTTCCTTCATGTTGGAAATCTTGTTCATCAGCTCTCTGTAACGCAGCTGACGGAGCTCATCGCCGCAGAAGCCTGCTCTGCGTTCCTGCATAATGATGTAGTCCAGCATATGGATGCAATTTTCCATCGGCTCGATCGCTTCCAGACGGGAGGACATATCGTCAATACGCTCAGCGATCAGCTGATACAGGAACATTGCCTTGTTCATACGCATATTATGTGCATCGGTGTTGCCCAGCTTGCCCTGGTGGAATTCTTCATCCGCCGCATTCTTGAGCATCTCAACCGTCATTTTGTCCGTACCCTCACGCCACTGATGTGCACCGCAGTTGGTACAGTTAATGCCGTTGCCGTGCAGCTTCTTGCGGCAGTTATAACAAACCTTTGCCATATTCATATCTCCTTTACTTAATCGGCTGTACATCCCCCGTACAACCGTATTTTATCCATTCTATTATATCACAACTGTACTTAAACTTCAATAGAATAAAATTTTTTTGTGATATTTCACAAAAAAATACATCTATTCTATCAAAATGAACAAAATTCCGTCAATACATTCCATCCTCATACTCCCGCAGACTGCCAAAAACGCAATCCGTGCATACAAAAGCCGTTCCCAAAAGGGAACGGCTTTCACTTGTATAAATTGATCAGAAAATCCGGTCTTAGCCATTCAGACGAGCTTCGAGCTTGTCGAGCTGCTCAACGAGAGCCTCCGGAACACGACCGCCCTTAGCAGCGATGTCCTCGGTGTAGTATCTTCTCATCTCAGCGATTTCCTTCTTCCACAGATCTGTGTCAACTGCCAGCAGCTTCTCCATGATCTCGGGAGTTACTTCGTCCTCGATGCCCTCTACGTTGATGTCGCCCATCTTCGGCAGGTAACCGATTGCGGTTTCCTCAGCGTCTACGTTGCCTTCACATCTCTCGATGATCCAGTCCAGAACACGCATATTGTCGCCAAAGCCCGGCCAGATGAAGTTGCCGTCTTCGTCCTGCTTGAACCAGTTAACGTTGAAGATCTTCGGAGCCTTGTCGCCGAGCTTCTCGCCCATTTCGAGCCAGTGTGCCCAGTAGTCGCCTACATTGTAGCCAATGAACGGCTTCATAGCCATCGGGTCATGACGCAGAACGCCTACTGCACCTGCAGCAGCTGCGGTAGTTTCAGAAGAAACTGCAGAACCCATATATGTGCCGTGTACCCAGTCAAAGGACTGATATACCAGCGGAGTTGTGGACGCACGGCGGCCGCCGAATACGATAGCGGATACCGGTACGCCCTGCGGATTGTCAAACTCAGGAGACAGGCAGGGGCAGTTCTTTGCCGGTGCTGTGAATCTGGAGTTCGGATGAGCCAGCTTGCCGCCGTTTGCAATGAACTCGGGACCGTTTACAACGGGACCTGTCCACTCTGTTGCGTTTACAGGCGGATTCTTGTCGAGCTTCTCCCACCATACTGTGTTGTCATCATTGTTGATTGCAACGTTTGTGAAGATGGTGTCGCTCATTGTGGACTGCAGAGCGTTCGGGTTGGAATTCTCATTTGTACCCGGAGCAACGCCGAAGAAGCCGTTCTCGGGGTTGATCGCATACAGTCTGCCGTCCGGACCGGGCTTGAGCCATGCGATGTCATCGCCGACTGTCCATACCTTGTAGCCCTTGTTTCTGTAGCCCTCCGGCGGAATGAGCATTGCGAGGTTGGTCTTACCGCAAGCAGACGGGAATGCAGCACAAACGTACTTTGTCTCGCCGTTGGGCTTCTCAACGCCCAGAATGAGCATATGCTCAGCCATCCAGCCCTCGTTCTTGCCCTGGAAGGAAGCGATACGCAGAGCGAAGCACTTCTTGGACAGAATTACGTTGCCGCCGTATGCGGAGTTGATGGACCAGATTGTATTATCCTCGGGGAAGTGGCAGATGTATCTGTTCTCAGGATCAACATCAGCCTTGGAATGCAGACCGCGAACGAAGTCGTTGGAGGTATCGCCCAGCTTTGTGAAAGCGTCCTTGCCCATTCTTGTCATGATGTTCATGTTCAGAACAACATAGATGGAGTCTGTCAGCTCAACACCAACCTTGGAGATCGGGGAAGTTACAGGGCCCATGGAATAGGGGATAACATACATTGTCTGACCCTTCATTACGCCATCGTACATGGGAGTCAGCTTTGCATACATTTCCTGCGGATCGCACCAGTAGTTGGTCGGACCTGCATCCTGCTGTGTCTTGGTGCAGATGAAAGTTCTGTCCTCAACACGAGCTACGTCATTCACTGCTGTTCTGTGATACAGGCAGCCCGGAAGCTTATCCTGATTCAGTACATACATTTTATTCGGATCACCGTCCGGAAGAGAAGTTACTTCCTTTGTCAGTGCATCGAGCTGCTCCTTGGAGCCGTCGATCCATACAACCTTATCCGGCTTGCAAAGGGCAACCATCTCGTCTACCCACTTGAGGACATTCTGATTATTTGTCAGTGCCATTGGTATTTACCTCCTTGATTTACGGCAGTTCTCTGCCGTTTTGGTGATGGAACTTTTTACCTGCAAAATTTCAGCTGCAAAGTTCCTCATGTTATATTATATCCGATTTTTATGCAATTGTCAAGGCTTTATCCTCACGCAAATCAATTTTACAATTTTCCGGTTATAATTTAACTGCTTCTATTGATTTTACAGAGCCTTCATCCTTGCTAACCTTGTGACCTTCCGGAACTCTGCCGCATTCCACTGCACACCCTCGGAATGCAGGAACGCTGCGATTTCCAGTTCACCGCACACACGAACCTGCTGCCCGATGCACGGCGGCTCTTCCGCAGAAGCGATACATTTAATAAAGGTATCGGGAAGGACTTGGGAACGCAGTATGAGCCGCAGTTTTTGGGGGGCTCTCTTTTTGCCGAACAAGCCTTTTCCTGTCTGCTCCCAGACCTGCACCTGTTCCGCAGTAAAAACATCCTCAACCCGTCTGTTCAGACGAATCGTCCAGCCGTTGACAAATCCCACGTCATATTTCATCATGAGTCGGGTTCGGAATGCCGCAAGCTCCCTGCCGTTCATCCCACGGGCGGCGGTGTTGAACTCCCTGTTCAGTTTTTCGCATTGTTCGCATATTGTTTTGATGTTCATCGGCAGGACACCCCCTTTTTCTTTGATTTTAGTATAGCACACAGGAACTCCAAAGTCAACCGAAAACACAAATGCACGGACGGTCAATGCCGTCCGTTTTGTCTGTTATAACTGTGCAAGGAACTCGGTAATGCCAAGCTCACCGCCTGCACCGGAATACGCTGCATACATGAGAATGAGGGATGCATCGCTTGCGTCGAACGAGCCGTTTCCGTCAAGGTCAGCCGCTGCGATCTGTTCTGCAGTCAGTCCGCTGTCGCCGCCTGCACCTGCTGCTGCCGCAGCGGAAAGCAGAAGTGCTGCGTCCGTTGCGTCGATGGCATCATCACCATTGATGTTGCCGGGGGATGCGACGGATTCGGGAACGTAGTTGTAGTGGATGGCAGCGTTCAAAAGGGGTTCATTGTCTTCACCGTTCACAATTGCCTTCCAGTCTTTCTCCGAGCCGACATAGTAGACATCGGTGAGACCTTCACAGGAATCAAATGCACAATCGCCAATACTCGTGACGCTACCCGGAATGGTAATGGATGTCAGACCGGAACAGCACCAAAATGCATAATCGCCGATACTCGTGACGCTATCCGGAATCGTATAGGTGTCACACTTTTTACCATTCGGGAAAGCTATGATAGAAGCACCATCCTTAGTGAATAAAACGCCATCAATATCCTTATAGCATTCGTTGCCTTCGGAAACAATAACAGCTTCCAAGTCCATAAACGCTACCGCTCCAATGGATGTGACGCTATCCGGAATGGTAATGGAAGTCAGACCAGAACAGCCTGCAAATGCTCCCACCCCGATACTCGTCACACTGTCGGGAATCGTAACGGAGGTCAGATCGGTGCAGTCTGCAAACGCCCAGTTTCCAATCGTTGTCACACCTTCCGGAATGGTGACGGAGGTCAGACCGAAACATTCCATAAAGGTCCTCTCTCCGATACTCGTAACACCATCCGGAATGGTGATGGAAGTCAGACCGGAACATTCCATAAATGCCCTCTCTCCAATACTTGTGACACTATCCGGAATGGTGATGGAGGTCAGACCGGAACAAAACTCAAATGCAGCCTTTCCAATACTGGTGACACTATCCGGAATGGTAATGGAGCTCAGAGCGGAACAGCCGCTAAATGCATAATCCTCAATGCTCGTGACACCGTCCGGAATGGTGATGGAGGTCAAATTGTAACAGCCGCTAAATGCACTTTTTCCAATACTTGTAACACTGTCCGGGATGGTAACGGAAGTCAGATCGGTACATCCCTTAAATGCCTCTTTATCAATACTCGTTACCGGCACACCGTCAATTTCTGCCGGAATTTCCACTTCCGTGGCACTTTCGTCACATCCCCTGATGATAACGTGATCACCGTGTTTTGTATAGGTCAGGACTCCCGTGGTAAGCAGCTCCTTCCATTCATAATGAATGGTGGTTTCTTCCAAGGCTTCATTGCCATCATAAATATAGATCTCGTTCCACTGCTCCTCCGAACCGCTGTAATAAATGGCTTCGGGGACGTGACCATCATCAAAGCAGAATGCAGAATCTCCGATGCTTACGACGCTGTCCGGAATGGTCACAGACTCAAGGATATTACACATATTAAAGGCATAAGCTCCGACAATTGTGACACCATCCGGAATGATAACCGACTTCAGACTGCTTCCGCTGAATGCACCATCTCCGATTTTTGTAACCTCACTCGGAACTGTATAGGTATCACCGGTTTTGCCGCACGGATAAGCAACAAGGGTTCTTCCGGCGTTGTTGAACAGAACTCCGTCAATCACCTGATAGAGTTCGCTGTCTTCGGAAATCGCAAACTCTTTTAACGAATCACAGAAGGAGAATGCACCTGCTCCGAATTCATAAACGCTGTCAGGAATTGTAACTGTGGTCAGAGCTGTTTCCGAAAATGCCCCCTCTCCAATGTACGTTACACCATCGGGAATGTTAACGGAAGCAAGATTGTAACACTGAAGAAATGCGTCATCTCCGATGCCTGTTACACCGTCGGGGATGGTAACGCTCGTCAGCTTTTTGCAGCCCCTGAATGCATTGGCTCCGATCGCAACCACCGGGCAGTTGTCGATCTCCGCAGGGATCACCACTTCTGTAGCATCCAATTGACAGTCAGTAATGATGATGTCGCCGTTGTGGTTTTTAAAAACGAGCTGTTCGTAGGTTCCTGTAAATTCCGGTACAGATGTTGCACTCCCCGCAATTGCGGATTCCATCATCATCGGCATTGTTGCCGCTGTTCCTGTGAGCATCGCAAGTGCAGTGAGCAGGGATGTAATTTTTGTTGTTTTCATAGTATCACCCTTTCTGTATTTCCATGCAGGCATGGATTATTACCTATTATTATAGCAACTGTCCCATAAAAACACAAGTCTTTTGGGAAAAACATCGAATACATTTACAAATTGCACAAGACATCGTCCGGCAATTCGGTAAATTCCCCCAAAAATCCATCCCTTGACAAATACCCTCTTTTGTGGCAAAATAGAAAGGAGAAAACGAAACGGAGGAATCCCCATGCAGAGCATCACCATCGGCAGTCACACCATGAACAGAACAGCGGCTCTTGCCCCGATGGCAGGCGTTGCGGATTATGCATACCGCAGCCTCGCCAAGGAACACGGGGCGGTACTGACCGTGAGCGAAATGATCTCCGCAAAGGGACTTTGCTACGACAGCAAGGGTAGTGCGGAGCTTTGCCGCATCACAGAACCCGAACGCCCGATGGCACTGCAGCTCTTTGGGAGCGAGCCGGAATTCATTGCAAGGGCAACGGCGATGGTGCAGGTGTACCGTCCCGATTTCATTGACCTGAACATGGGCTGTCCCGTGCCGAAGGTCGTGAATACGGGAGCAGGCTCGGCTTTGATGAAAACGCCCGAGCTTGCCGCAGAATGTGTGCGTGCGGCGGTAAGGGAATCCTCCGTGCCGGTGACGGTGAAAATGCGGATCGGCTGGGATGCGGAGCACATCAACGCTGTGTCCTTTGCACAGGCGATGGAATCAGCAGGTGCAGCGGCAATTACGGTGCATGGCAGAACCAAGAGTCAGCTCTATTCGGGACAGGCGGACTGGTCGCAGATTGCGGCGGTAAAACGTGCGGTGTCCGTGCCGGTCATCGGAAACGGCGACATCTGCTCGGCGGCGGATGCGGCGGCAATGTACAAACAAACGGGCTGCGACCTTGTGGCAGTCGGCAGAGCGACCTACGGAAATCCATGGATTTTCAGGGAAATTGATTCGTATTTTAAAGGTATCCCCTACACACCGCCCACGCCCGAGGAACGAATGGAAATGATGCTGCGGCACATACGGATGATCGTCGAGCACAGCAAGAAACCGCCGGAGATCGCCATTCGTGAGGCAAGAAAGCACGCTTCTTGGTACATGACGGGGCATTTCGGAGCTGCCGCCTTCCGTGCAAGGTGCTATAATCTGTCATCCTATGAGGAGGCGGAGAGGCTTGCGGAGGATTTTCTTACAGTGAACAGAGAATGATAAAAAAGCGTTTCCTGCAAAACTCCGCAGGAAACGCTTTTTGCAGCTGATACGGATAACAAACGGAATCACAAAATATGCCATAAATCCGGCATCTCCTCCTTGAACACATCCTCCACAAGTCCCTGTATGCGTTCAAGCTCCGAAAGCACCTCGGGATGCTCCGCTTCAATCAGCGGACGCAGCCCCGCAAGAAGCTTGCGGATGGGATCGAGCTTTGTTCCGTCTACAAACACACCCGCAACGTCATGGAATCGCTCCCATTCCTCCATCAGTTCGTCATATACTGCAAGTGTCCGTTCGGTTTCGTCAGAAATGAGTGTCTGCTTGACCGCCTCCACCTGTTCGGTAAATTGGTCGGATTGGTGATGCAGGATGAACAGTGAACTCACACTCAGCACTATCAGCGAGATCAGAATTCCAAGGCTGATCACACAACGGTTCATGGACGTCTTCTCCTTCCCTTTTCCTTCTTTACGATATGGCAGTTGCACGCAGTATCCGCCGTGAACAGAAAGATGTCGGACACCGTCAGCGAACGTCCCCGCAGCACGGCATTGAGCCATTTCCGATCCTGTCCGATAGCGGCAAGCGTCGTTTCCCGCAGCTCTCCGTCCGCAATGATGATCTGTGGAGGATCGACATCCTTTCCCACCGTATGCACATCCTTTTTGGTCGCCGGCTGTGCCTCGGATTTCTGATAGACCGACACGGCACCGTTGGTTTCCACGATGGCAAACTGCACATCCTCCACGGAAAACACACCGTTCGTTCGCAGCGTGCTCATCAGATCGTCCACGGAAAACCGCAGAGCGTGCAGCATTTCCTGATCTATATTCCCCTCACGAATGATGATCTTCGGACTGCCCGACACCAGTCGCCGCAAGCGAACGGATTTGAGTGAAACCCACGATACCACCACCTCGAAGCAAACCAGTGCCAGCATCGGCAGCATTCCACGGAGCAGCGGAATATCGGAATTTTCCAGCGACAGTGTCGCAATATTGGAAACCAGAATCGTCACCGCAAGCTCCGATGGCTGCAGTTCACCCAGCTGCCGCTTTCCCATCAGGCGTACGGAAAATATGACGACCACATAGACGATGATCGCTCGAATCAGCAGTATGCTCATAACAGCACCTCTTTCACGGATTTTCTTCCTGCATTATGGGCAGATTTCCCGAAGATATGCGAATGCATACAAAAAAGCAGCCCCCTGTCGGGGGCTGCCGCTATCCTCAGCACGCTGCATTTTTGATCACGTTCTTCGCCTTGATCACAATATTCTTATCATTCTCATACGTCAGCAAATGGGATGCATGACCGATGTCCACCCAGCGAACCTCGGAGATCTCCTCTGCCTGCGGTACAAAATCATAGTTCTTCGCCTTTGCGATAAAATACACCACGACCTTCTGCGTGTCACGCTTGGGGGAATAGGACACCGTTTCCCGAAATGTGGAATCCACGATCACATCAATGGAGGTTTCTTCCTTGATCTCACGAATGGCTGTTTCTACTTCCGTTTCTCCGGCTTCCACATGGCCCTTCGGAAATGACCAGTGACCGCTGTTGATGTGCCGAATCAGCAAAATCTCGATGTTTCCATGGGATTTTCGATAAACAATTGCTCCGCATGATTTTTCATGCCGCATGTTACCATCTTCCTTTCTGAACTGCTATACAGTCTGTAATCTTTTGTTATAATTATTATAGCACATTTTATCTAATTTGTCCATATGTTTTTTGTCTGTTTTGCATTTTTTTTCATTTTTCAGAAATATTTTCTGTTTTCTGTTTACGAAACAGGATTTTTGTGCTACAATGATAAAAGAAACACCCGATTCCGCCGCAGGCGGCATCAGCCAAAAGGAGGCAGCAATGAACGAACAGCAGGAAGTTTTCGCTGCACAGCTGCAAGCTGCGAATACAGTGCAGCAGGATCATCCGATGATAGATCCGCACGATCCGTTTGCCAATGAAACGGAATACCATTATTATAATCAGGATTATGGCGATATTGTGCCGCAGATACGAATCCCCGGATGCCGCATTCCGCTGCAGCCGGATATCCGGGAACGCCGGGGCATCCGCCGTTATTACAACATTGCAGGCACGGGGCTGCTGCTGCATCTGATCCTCTCAAATGTGCTGGCGGTATTTTTCATAATGCTGTATTATGTCTTGCAGACAGCATTGGATACGTCCGCAGCAGGCGGAGAGCTGCCTGCCAATTACGAAACGCTTCTGGAGGATTTCTTCACGGCGTCCTCCTCAAATACCGCAATGAACATTCTGATCTTTATGCTCTGCAACGTCGGTATTGCACTGATCGGATGCAAATGGGCAAAGATCTCGATCCCCTCGCTGTTCCGCACAAGGGATCTGCGTGCAGGAAGAATCCTCATTTACATGAGCATCGCCATCGGTCTGCAGCTCATCTGCGGAAAGGCAGCCACTTTCATTTCCGACTTTATGTCGGAAGTGGGCATCACCGTATTCGAACCCGATTTTTCTACGGGGCAGGATATAAAAAACATGGTGCTGATGACCATTTATACTTGCATTATCGCACCTGTCACAGAGGAATTGCTGTTCCGTGGATTCGTAATGAAAAACCTTTCCAGAGTCAGCCAGCGGTTCGGCATCGTTGCAAGTGCCGTGCTCTTTGGACTCTGGCATGAGAACATCGCACAGTTCGTGCTGGCGTTCTTTGTGGGAATTTTCATGGGTTACCTCACTGTTAAGCACGATTCCCTTGTGCCCGCCATCATCTGCCATATGACGGTCAACACCTTCTCCATGCTGTTTGATATTGCGTACACCTATGAATGGTATGCCGTTTACACGGTGCTCGACTGCATCTATATGGCAATAGCGGCAATCGGCGTTTTCATGCTGGTCTGCACGATCATTCAGGAACGTCTGCCGTATACGACGCCGCATCAGACAGAACGCAGTTTCCGCATTGCGGCAACCTCCATCCCACTCATTCTGGTCACGATCGCCCACATCGTGATGACGGTCGTCCTGATCATGGACAGCAGTGCGGGATGAGAAAAACAGTGCTTTCTACAAAATGCCAGATAGATTGTTGTTTCAAATTTCAAACTTGTGAAAATCTCCGATTTTTCGGAGATTTTTTCTTTTTTGTGGAAAAATGTCGGATTATGTGTTATAATTGATTTGTATGTCAGCAAAAACACAAACAGACCATGCGTCTGCATAATTCCCGCAAAGGGGGCATTTTTATGAAGTTCGTGCAGCCGTGCTTAAATGCACGCTTCACCGCAATACTGATGGCAGTGCTTTTTGGATGCAGCTGTCTGACGGGATGCACCAGTCAGAACGAGGGGAACTCTGCGGATTCTTCGGAAAACTCCGTGACAGAAACGGTAAAACAAACGGAAGAATCAACCGAAACCACTCCTGTCAGTACTACGGAGCATTCATCAGAGGAGGGGGACAAAATTCAAATGACAACTGGAAATGCAGCCGAGATCGCAGCGGACATAAAGATCGGCTGGAATCTCGGAAACACACTGGACTGCTACGCTGTCACATGGGGAGTCAAAGACCATGAAACTGCATGGGGCAATCCCAAAACCACCAAAGCCATGATCGACACAGTCAAAGCGGCGGGTTTTAATGCAGTGCGAATTCCGGTTTCGTGGACCGATCACATCAGCGACGACGGTATGATCGACGAAAGCTGGATGGACAGGGTGCAGGAGGTCGTGGATTACTCCATGGACAATGATCTGTATACTATTATAAATGTACATCACGATGACTATACATGGCTCAATCCCACTTACAGCGACGAAGCAGCCGTCACAGCAAAGCTTGTGACGATCTGGGAACAGATCGCAGAACGCTTCAAGGACTACGACACCAAGCTCCTGTTTGAGGGCATGAATGAACCGAGAGTTGTGGGCAGCACCTACGAATGGTCGGGCGGCACCGCCGAAGAACGTGAAGTCATCAACCGCCTGCTGCAAGCGTTCGTGGATACCGTTCGTGCATCCGGCGGCAACAATTACGCACGCACGCTGATCGTCACGACGCACGCTGCCTCCATTACAGGCGAGGCAGTCAAGCATCTGGAACTCCCCGATGACAGCAACCTCATCGTTTCCATTCACAGCTATGCCCCGTGGAAATTCACAACACTGGAATATCCCGAGGAAACCGATTTCACGGACAGCGGCAAGGCGGAGATCGACAAGGGGCTGGATTTTCTATACGGCACCTTCGTTTACAACGGCATTCCCGTTTTCATCTGCGAATTCGGTGCCGAAAACAAGGACAATCCCTCTGAACGTGCGGAGTATTATTCCTATTATGTGGAAGCAGCCGCCGAACGAGGCATTCCCTGCTTTATCTGGGATAACGGCAAGGAGGATGGCTACGGTATGCTTAACCGCAATGACTGCACATGGTATGACAGTACGATCATTGAAAGCATGATGGCGGCTGTGGAATAAGCGGCTTTATTATGGTAAAAGTATCCGAAAAGGCAGCTTCTGATTTGGACAAAACGTAGAAATTCATATATGCACCAAAATTTAAGTAAAGTTTTGGTGCATTTTTATGCGTTTTGTGGTATGATAGAAATAGTATATTGTAACATAGTACCGCATAGAATCTATGGTTCTGATACTAATTCTCAATCAAACTACCCCAATAGTTTGATTGAAAGCGTGTGCTGACGCACCCGCCATTTCATGCCGTGAAACGGCATGAAATCCGTCTCATGCATTCCCATACGCCGCCTACGGCGGCTATCAAAATCATGAAAATTTTCATGATTTTGAAATGGGAATAGTATGAAAAAGTGAATCCATTCTGCAAAAAGGAGGAGCAGATCACAATGAAACATCCGATCATTACGATTGAACGTGAATACGGCAGCGGTGGCAGCATTGTCGGCAAGCAGATCGCAGAAATGCTGGGACTGCCGTTCTACAACCATGAAATTCTCGAAATGGCAGCCGAGCGTCTGGGCGTGCCGATCAGCAAGCTGGAAGGAGCGGAAGAATCCTCACCCAAGAGCTTCCTGTATTCTTTGCTGCTCAATTCCAACCCCGAACGCACCATTGAGGACAATCTGCCTGTTTCCGACAAGGTGTACATTATGGAAACGCAGATCATCAAGGAGCTTGCCGCACAGGGTCCCTGTGTGATCGTGGGCAGATGTGCCAACTACATCCTGCGGGACAATCCCCATCGTTTCAGTGTATTTGTGTACGCCCCCAAGGCATTCCGTATGCAGTATGCACAGGACACCTACAAGGTGCCGGAGCATGAGATCCAGACGCTGCTGCCCCGTGTGGACAGCCGCCGTGAGAAATTCTACAACATCAACACGGGCGGCAACTGGCACGACAAGGAGAATTACGCACTGTGTCTGAATTCCGCAAAGCTCGGCATTGAAGGCTGTGCAAAGCTCGTTGTCAGTGCGGTCAATGCACTGGCAGATCCGGAGTAACAGCAGAATATGAAATACTCCCTCCCATGGAAATGGGAGGGAGTATTATTTTTTAACACAATATCCACCGAATAGTTAAATTTATTTGTCGATCTTATTAAAACAAACGCTTGACTTTTATCTATTTATAGTTTACAATTATGGTAAGAATAGCCGGCATTCTGTTTGAGTTCGAAAATGGGAATATTGACTTTATCTGAAAGGTAGGGGATGAAAATGAAAAGATTACGAAGCAGGGCAGCCGCACTTGTATCATCCTGTGTATTCTGCACGTCCATGGTATCGGTACCGGCTGCGGCAGAGGAAACAGTCAGCAAGGACTTTGCATACTATCAGGGATTGTCCGATTATGATGTGTACGCAGAGTACTGCCAGACCTATGGTTATGAGGCGAAGGAAGATGTGTCTTTGGGGTTCGCACAGCCCGACTCAGCTTCATATCTATATCATACAACGGACTATGGAGATGGCGTTGGTTTCTATGTGGAATGCACGGATGCACTTCAGAGCATTTACGATTCTCTGGAAGCAACACCCGAGCTGTTCGGATTTCCGGAGGAATGGGAAACTTCTGCACCCCTTGTCACCATCGAGCCGACTTCGGAGTGGGTACAGTACGATCATGCACAGTATGAATTGTACGACATTAAATTTAATATGAAGATTTTCACACTGATAGATGAAAGCTACACGAAGTACCTTGATAAAAATGATCGGTTTATTTTTGATATGTACAGGCTACGCCTGACATTAGAACACTCCGATTTTGCAAAGCAATATTCTCACCCCGACGCAGTTGTGCGGCAGTATAAAATTGAAGGTATGCCGGAAAACCCGATTTTCGGTGATGTCAACTCCGATGGTGTGGTCAATACTCTTGATGCCGCAAATATCCTGCACTATGCAGCATTGATAGGGACTGTTTACATGCCGCCCGAGATCGTAGATGTAGATTCCAGAGTGTCTGATGTGACAGGAAATGGTTGGATGAACGCAATTGACGCTGCAATTATTCTTTACTATGTTGCACACAGAGGGGCAGGCTATGAGGGAACGCTTGAAGAGTATGTGAATGGATGGCTGGAGACAAAGGGGGAGACAATATATGGTTAAAAATTTCAAAAGTGCAGCTGCACTGCTTACACTGACAGGGTTCTGTATGTCCATGATTTCGGTGCCTGTGGCGGCAGAAACAAGACGTTATGTTCTGGATATTACTGCAATAAACAACAGTATGTCCGCTGCCGAATCTGCTAAATTCTCTGCATATATCACAGAAGAATATAACCGTATCGCAAGCAGCCCTGCTAAAGCTTCTGCTGACATGACAGCCGAACAGGCTCAGGCATATACAGAGCTTGTTACTACTTTGTACGAACAAATCGTTCTCAAATAACCACAAAACACCCCTCCCATGGAAATGGGAGGGGTTCAATTTGTCGAAAAGGCTTCTCCGTGTTCTTCCAGTCCGCTTCACCGAAGGAAAGAACAAGAGAAACTATAATACTAATCCCTTTAACTCT
>JAZOBK010000304.1:0-4923 GCA_045595985.1 Oscillospiraceae bacterium | reverse complement strand
GGAAATTGCAATTGCTGTTGTACCGTTGAGGACATCATCAAAGCAATCCATACCAATGTTGTGGAACGCAAACTTCAGCATTGTGTTCTTCTCAACGAAGTAGTTTACGTTAGCCTCACGCAGCTCACGACGCAGCTTTGTATCGTCTGCTACAGAGATACCCTTGTAGTCAACGAGTACGCAGGATACGCTGTTCTTCAGAAGCTCGGTCAGCTCTTCAACTCTTGCCTTCTTGGATTCCAGAACCTTTGCACTTGGCATTTACATTCACCTCCGATTTGAAAATCAGCTTACGCTGTATCGTATCGGGAATACAAAAACTCCCTTTGTCATACCAAAGCACAACAAAGAGAGGGTAGTTTTATTACCGCTTGCACTCCTCGGTTGGGTTTACGGCTATGCCACCAACTGTCTTTAGAATACGACTTTAATAGTATAGCACACTTTCGGAGAAATGTCAAGGGTTTTTTCGAATTTTTTTTATTTTTTTCCGAAATAGGAATCTTCCTGCGTCAGGTCGATCACAGAGGGAGCATTTCTGCGTCTTTGCAGATTTTCCTCCTTGCGGATCCTGCCTTCGGTGATGAGATCGCGAAGCGTTTCCGCATCCGCTTCCGCAAGCGTTTTGCGGTATGCGGCAAGGTTCTCCATCAGTGTGTCAAGCTCCTGCAGAAGACTTTCCCGATTTTCCAGAAAGAGCATCGTCCACATATCTTCATTCATCGTGGCAATACGCGTCATATCGTGAAAGCTGCCGCCGGAAAAACCGCTCTCCAGTGCAATTACGGGGCTTTTCACATAGGCACTCGACACCACATGAGCAAGCTGCGAGGTGTAGGCGATCATACGGTCATGGAGCTTCGGCGTTGTCAGGACAAACCTTCTGAAACCGATCTGGTGGGCAAAATTCTTCACCTGTGCCGTTACTGCCTTTGGTGTTTCCGCAAGCGGCGTGAGGATGAAATTCGCACCCTGGAACAGGTTTTCATCGGATGCGTCAAACCCATATCGTTCCTTTCCCGCCATGGGATGCGTACCAAGATAGTGTACGCCGTGTTCCGCACAGAGCTTTCCCATCGTTTCGGGGATGTCCCCCTTAACGCCGGCAACGTCAATGACGATCGTCCCCTTACTCATGGAATGCACATTCTGCTGCATCCAAGTATGGATGATTTCCGGATAGAGGGAAACCACGATCATATCAAATCCGCTGCAGTCATCCGTCACGATACCGTCGATCACGTGCTGAGACAGAGCCTTTTCGGCAATTTCCCTATTGGCATCACAGCCGTACACCCCATGTTCTGTAAATGTATGGAGTGCCTTACAGATGGAACCGCCGATCAGACCGAGTCCGACAACCAAAACTTTCATGAATCTTCCTCCTGAAACGATCCCCAACCGCACTGCAAGCACAGCACGATCGGGGAATCACTGTCATTAGATACCGCTGGAATGAGCGGAAACATTCTTGATACGGACGATCTGATAATCGTCTTCTATCTTCACAAGTGTAATTTCCATTGTCTTTTCACCGGCAGAGGTGAAATTCTCGGAACGATGCTGCCACTGTGCCGTGTCGGCACGGTAAATCACCGTCACTGTGTACATATCCTCCACTCGGCTGATATTCTGTACCTCCGGTGCATAGGAGAAAATTACGGGCGATGACGGAACATTGTAAGAACCCGAACTTTCATCATAGAAGAACAATTCTCCCGCAGCAAACAATGTCATATATTCATCGGAAAGCGTAACGCCGAACATGGCCTCCGCACGATTCTTGACATCCTCCGCAGGAATGGAGATCACATCAAAAACCTCTGTATACTTTGACAGATCGTCATACATCAGAATATCCATCACCGCAGCGGACATCAGCATTTCCGGTGCCGCCTCGGATGCGTCTTCATATTCCGGAAGATCCATTACTACCACGGGATACAGTACATCCTCCAGCTGACGCTTCAACGAGGAACTATCCACAAAATCACGGATCCATCGGATTCCCTGCATCACACAGAACACAACGCCAATGATGGCAAATATCGTGCAAATGAACCCTGCAACCAGATAACCACGCTTGCCCTTTCGGGATTTTCCGACTGCCACGTCAATTTCATCGTCGGTCGGCAGCTGCTCTGCTCTGACCTCCTCCAATTCCTGTGCATTTTCATCCAAAGCCGCACGGATGGCTGCCGAAAAAGCACTGCGTTTGCGTGCTCTTGCCTCCTCATCCGGCAGATTCACATCAATGGATTCAGTCTTATTGGCAACGGATTCCTGTGTTTCCGTTTCAGCGACAGTTTCCGGTTCTTCCGATTCTTCGGGTTCGGTGTATACTTCGGATTTCTCCGCAGCCGTAAAATCTTCGGAAATGTCGGGCTCAGTGTATACTTCGGATTCCTCCGCAGCCGCAAAATCTTCGGAAATCTCGGGTTCGATGTATGCTTCGGGTTCGGTGTAGGTTTCGAGTTCTTCAGACGTTTCAGCGGAATTTTCCGCATTCTGCTCCGGCTCATCAGCAGGCTGCTCCTGCATTTTTTCCTGCTTGTTTTTGCGGAATTTTGCAAACAACCCTTGTTTTTTCTCCGGCTCAACAGGCACGCTTAAATGGCGTAATCTCGGAGCCGCCGTTGTTTCCGAAGCTGTTACCGGAGTTTCGGATATTTCAGAAGCTTCCTCAATCGAATCATTTTCAGCAGCTTCTTCATACGCAGCGTTTTCAGCAGTTTCCTCCTGCATTTCCTCAGAAACCGGAGTATCCTCTGTTTCCTCTGCCTGCTCGGACAGATCGGATTCTTCAGCTGCATCTGTTTCGGGCAGGGACTGTATCGCCTCCATTGCCTGACGAATCTGCTGCTTGATGATCTGTGCTTTGCTCAAAATCTCTTTATCACGCTCATTCTTGAGCGAATCAGCTTCGGACTCATTCATGACAGATTCAGTGGGATCTTC
Source organism: Oscillospiraceae bacterium (assembly GCA_045595985.1). Classification (GTDB taxonomy): domain Bacteria; phylum Bacillota; class Clostridia; order Oscillospirales; family Ruminococcaceae; genus UBA3855. The sequence continues at coordinate 1,965 of JAZOBK010000304.1, read as the reverse complement.
TGCAGATTCTGTTATTTCCGGAACGACCTCGGCAACGTTTTCCTCGACTGCCTCGGGTTCGGAAATCATTACGGCAGGTTCTTCCGCAGCTGCTGTCATGATTCTGGTGGGCTCTGCAATCTCTGTTGAAGCTTCTGCCATCTCAGCCGCAGTTTCCAGCTTGACATTACGCTGTTCCTTCACAGCACGTCTGATCGCCTCCAGCTTTTTCCGACGCTCCTCGTCAGCTGCGGAAACAGCAGTTTCACGGGGAATATCCGGAGGCAGCTCATCCGGCACAACAATATGCGGAACACTACGCTTCGGCGGTGTCGGCGGTGCGGGAATATCCACTGACGGCTGGGGTGCAGGTCGTTTTTTCTTTTTCTTTGGTGCGGACTCCGGCTTTGGCTTCGGCGGAATGACCTGCGTAGGCTTACGCTCGGAATCAAGCATCGGCAATGCCGTTTCATCCAGTCTATCACGCATCCGAACCGCCGGATTCTGCGACGGTTCTTCGGAAAAATGACTGATGGGCGGCGGAACGACTACGGGTTCACGCTTCGGAAGCGGCTGCACCTTGGGACGGGACTGTTCCTCCGACTTTCGCTTATCGGATTCCCGTTCCACATTCCTCATGATTTCCTCTACACGACGTCGTGATTCCTCACTGGCTGCAGAGGTTTTGCCCGATGTGCTGTCGTTCTGCGGCTTCGGATCTGCATTTTTATCTCCAAGCAGACCGCTGAGCAGCTGGTCAAATTCATTCGACTTCATAGATACTCCCCCGTCTTATCGGATCTGTCCGTTACCGATAATACGGTATTGAATGGTGGTCAATGCCTGCAGACCCATCGGCCCTCTTGCATGGAGCTTCTGTGTAGAAATTCCAATCTCCGCACCGAAGCCGAATTCCTCACCATCCGTAAATCTTGTAGAAGCATTGACATAAACTGCGGCAGAATCCACGCTGTTCTGGAAATATTCCGCATTTTCCATGGACTCTGTTACAATGCATTCGGAATGTCTGGTGCTGTATTTCAGAATGTGTGCAACGGCTTCTTCCACAGAATCCACCACTCGCACAGCGATTTTATAATCAAGGTACTCAGTTGCATAATCCTCCTCCGCAGCAGTTATCACATCATCACCGAGGATCTGTCGTGTCACTTCACACCCATGGATCTCCACATTATGTGCAGCAAACGCTGTGCGGATATGGGGCAGGAACACAGGTGCAATCTCCTTATGTACCAGCAACGTTTCAATGGCATTACACACGGAAGGACGCTGGGTTTTGGCATTGTTTGCAATTTCCACCGCCATCTGCAGCTTTGCGGATGCATCCACAAACACATGGCAGTTGCCCGCACCTGTTTCAATTACAGGAACGGTCGCCTGCTTGACAACAGCCTGAATCAGTCCTGCACCGCCTCTCGGAATCAGCACATCCAGATAACCGTTGAGCTTCATCATTTCAGCCGCAGTTTCACGGTCGGTTTTCTCCACAAGCTGTACCAGATCCGCAGGCAGTCCCACGGATTCCAGTGCCTCACGCATCACGGAAACAAGGCAGGTGTTGGAATGAATGGCTTCCTTTCCACCACGCAGGATCACAGCATTTCCGGCCTTCAGACACAGCACGGCAGCATCCACGGTCACGTTCGGACGGGATTCAAAAATAATACCGATCACGCCCAGCGGTACACGCACCTGACGGATACGCAGACCATTCGGACGCACCCACCCCCTGTCCTCCGAACCGATCGGATCTTCAAGGGCGATCAGCTTGCACACGGCATTGGCAATGGCTTTGATTCTGCCGGCATCCAGACGCAGTCTGTCCTGCATGGCTGCCGTCATGTTGTTCTGCACGGCATTCTCCAGATCCTTCGCATTTTCGGAAATAATTCTGTCCGTATTCTGCAGCAGGGCATCGGAAATTGCAGTCAGTGCCTGATTCTTGAGAACCGTGCCTGCTTTTGC
>JAZOBK010000303.1:0-8332 GCA_045595985.1 Oscillospiraceae bacterium | reverse complement strand
GTGGCTTGCCAGAACACCCTCCGTCAGAAATCCGTTGATCATATCCACGATCACAAGGGCGGTTTTTCCGTCAGCCAAGGCAGATGCGGAACGTTTCGGAAGTTCTGCGATCTGCTTTTTCCAGTCGTAAAGTGCTTGATTCATACGATCACCTCTCCATAAATTTCATGACAGGACGACAGCGGCGGTAGTAGTATAACCATTTTGATAGAAAATTCGGGCAATCCACTATGTGACTGCCCGAATGCAAAACGATTATGATGCGGATTACAGTTTGATAATCTCGCCTTCCAGCTCACGTCCTGCACCGATGGCATTGGACTCGTCTGTGTCAATGTGCATTGCTCTTGCGTAGTTCTTGGATACACGGCAAACTACATCGCCCAGAATTGCCTTTCTGCCATTTGTGTCACACTTAACCCAAACAACTTCCTTATCCACTACGCCCAGTTCCTCTGCATCCTCAGGAGTCAGATGGATGTGACGCTTTGCCACGATAACACCCTCTGTCAGCTCTACTTCGCCGCAGGGACCAACCAGCTTGCAGGCACCTGTGCCTGCTACATCACCGGACTCACGGATGGGAGCCGCGATACCGATGGAACGAGCGTCCGTTGCGGACAGCTCTACCTGTGTTTCGGGACGAACGGGGCCAAGAATGGAAACGCCCGTCAGTTCCTTCTTCGGACCGACAACGGTTACACGTTCTTCGCAGGCAAACTGGCCCGGCTGGGACAGATCCTTCTTGTGTGTCAGAGATGCACCCTTGCCGAACAGGATCTCCAGATGCTCCTGTGTCACGTGCAGGTGACGTGCGGATGTTTCGATGATGAACTTCTTAGACATGATTTTTCCTCCAAAATTCGGTCTGCCCGATTCCGGCAGCCATACATATTTGCAGTGCATACGCACTGTATCATCATAATTGTACTACTTTTTCTCGGAATCGTCAAGGGGTTTGCCGAATTTTGTAAATATTCATCATTTGTATGTGGGATGAAAGTTGTTTTTATAGTTAGTATCTCGTCAGTACTAACTACAATTCTATTATAGTATACTTTCGCTACTTTGTCAAGTGTTTTTTAAAAAAATTGTTCCCCGACTTTTCGGGGAGCAACATACGGGTATAATTCAAATTCAGCTGCAAACACAGGCATATACGATATAGCTTGACGCCATGAAAACCGTTGCTGTTATATAGAGGAGTACACGCAGGAGCGTGTTGGGAGATTTCTTCTGCATCCACAGTCCGAGGAACAGGCAGCCAATGAAGATCAGCGGTGTTGCATAGCGGATATTCTGCGTGCAGACATGGGCGAATGCAATGCAAAAGCTGTAATAGCTTGCAAGCGTGATACCGTAAGTCATGCAGAGCTGGAGCTTCTCTGTTCTATCGAGGCAGGTGCATTTGCGGCGGCAGACGCTGATGATTGCAATAACAGAAAGCAGAATGAGCAGTACCTGACTGAAAAACAGAGCCTCTCCAAAGCCTTTGATGGCAGGAAAATTCTCCGAATTGATGAGTTCATCAAACATTGCGGTCTTGCATAAACCGATTAGGGGATTGTACTCGTTGTAAGGCTGCCCGTACATTTCAAAGCAGTCATACACATACAGCCATTGTTTCGGGGAAATATCAAACAGCCGCTTCCAGAGGGGGATGTCCCCGACATATTGTACACTCTTGGAGGAAAGCATTGGCACATAGGTGATTGGCACACCCCATCGGATGAGATTGCGGACGCCCCATCCAAGCCCGAGCGGTACACAGACAATGCCAAACAGCACGAATTGCCTGAGATAGGGGAGTGCCTTTCTGCGGTTGCGGTACAGCACCACAAGAAAGGCTGTTGCCGCTGCAGGTGCGACCATCCAGGCAGAAAGCTTGGTCATCATGCCCAGTCCGATGGTCAGGGCAAGCTTGAGTATGGTTGCGGTCTTGGGACATCTGTACCATCGAAGTGTGAGCAGCACCGATGCGAGCATGAACGTAATACTCAGCATATCATTGTTGATGCTGCCTGCAAGCCAGATGAATGTCGGATGGAACGCAACGATGCCCAGCGGAATCGCCATTGCTGCACCCTTCAGGCGGAAGTGCCGAAGGATGGCATAGAAAATTACCATGCAAAGGCAGGAATATGTCAGCGTCAGAATCTGTACGCTTTCTCCGGCATGATCGAAGGAAATGCCGCAGCTCGTCAGCAGCCGCATCCATGCTGCCGTAATGCTGTGGTGCAGGGGCGGGTGGTAGAATTGCCAGATCTCACGAACATCGAAATCCGGCAGATGCAGATTCTCATACAAATATGTAATGTATGCCGCATGACCGCTTTCTCCGTCAAATCTCCCCACATCATGCTGTCTGACGTAATACGGAGTGGCAATCACATATGCAAGCCTTAAACAGAATCCCATGCCGCACAGCAGAACTGCGGTCAGCCGATCCGTCAGTTTTCTTTTGATATAAAGGTATATGCCGATGAGTGCTATGACCGGTAAAATTGCAATCATCCAGATCAAGCTGCCTTGCTGTGAATTTGGATATATCAAAATTATCATAAGACATATTAAAAATGTTATTAGATAGGGATGGTTCCCCACAGTTTTATAGAAATTCATCTTTTTTCTGCTTTTCTGAGTTTCCATTGGTGTTCCCCCTTTGTCATTTCGAGCTGATGATCGGTCCTGGCGGGAGTGGTTTCTTCTATCCCATATTGTACCATATCTTCGCAGGAAATGCAACAGCGTTTTCTTCATCTCTGTCTGCCCATCAATCTGCCCCCCCTCCCCGTAGGGGAGGGGGACAATTCCATTAAAATTTCACGCCGATTTTTCGGTTTGACAGTTTGATTTTTTTGAAAATACGAACGTATTTTCGATTTTCGATCGTTTTTGTGGTGTGGTGAGTGGATTTTGTACAGCAGGTTAATTATGCACAAAAATAAAACCAAAAATTTGTAAGAATAGACGATTGAAACATAAAAAAGTGTGTGTTATAATATAAATGTGGGGAAATGTGGAGCGAAGTGTTCTGCAAGTGGCAAAAAGTGGGTTTCCAGTGCCTCCCGCGGTATGGATTTGCCCCTTTTGTGCTATTGAGAGATATAAAAAGATCCCCGAAACAGAAAAAAGAGAAAAATCAGAACAAAAGAACAACAAGAGAAAGAACAAAGAAAAGGGACGGCGGTGAACAGGAATGAGCAGTTGCGGCATGACGGGTGCACATTTTCATAGTATAGATGCAAAAGGTCGCACAAATTTTCCTGTAAAGCTGCGAGAAACACTTGGTGAGACATTCTGGATTGCAAGGGGTACAAAGGACAGGTATCTGTCCGTGTACTCGGTTGCACAGTGGGAAGGCATCTGTGAGCAGATTTCAACGCTGCCGGGTGCTGAAGGCGAAGGTCTGCGTCGCTGGCTGTTCTCCGGAGCGGCTGAAGTGACGCCGGACAAGCAGGGCAGAATCCTGATTCCGCAGACGCTGCGTGACTATGCAAACCTTTCAAAGGACGTTGCCATTGTTGGTGCCGGCAATAAGGTTGAGATCTGGGATTACAACAAGTGGATGGCTGTGGATGGATCGTTTGATCCCATGTCAGCAGCTCTGCTTAACACATTGTGCTTGTAAGGAGAACAGGGTATGGAGTTTGTACACATTCCTGTTCTTCTGCAGGAAACGCTTGACGGGCTTGCAATACGTCCGGACGGCATTTATGTAGACGGAACAGTCGGCGGAGCAGGGCATTCCTTTGAGATTGCCTCAAGACTGACGCAGGGCGGCAGACTGATCGGACTTGACAGAGACCCCAATGCCGTAAAAGCAGCAACAGAACGCCTGCAGGGTTTGCCTGCAAACGTAGTGCATTGCAATTATTCGCAGATGCGTATGGCTCTCGATGAGCTGGGGATCACAGAGGTGGACGGGATCCTGATGGATCTTGGCGTTTCCTCCCACCAGCTTGACGAAGCGGAACGTGGATTTTCGTATCATGCGGATGCACCGCTGGATATGCGTATGAGCCAGAGCGGTATCAGTGCACAGGACATTGTCAACACCTGGTCCGAAGGGGAGCTGACAAGGATTCTGCGTGACTACGGCGAAGAAAAATTCGCCGGAAGGATTGCGGCAAATATCGTCAGAGTACGGGAAACGGAGCCCATTGTCCGCACAGGACAGCTGGCAGATATTATCAGAGATTCCATTCCGCAGAAATTCAGAAGGGAAAAGAATCCCTGCAAAAAAACATTCCAGGCGATCCGCATAGCTGTGAATGATGAATTCGGACATTTAAGAGAGGGCTTGGAAGCGGCGTTTGCGTGTCTGAAGCCCGGAGGCAGACTTGCGGTCATCACATTTCATTCACTGGAAGATCGTATTGTCAAGCAGCAATTTACAAAGTGGTGCAGCGGCTGCACCTGCCCACCGGATTTTCCGCAGTGCGTATGTGGAAAAAAACCGAAAGGGAGTCTGGTTGTACGCAAACCCGTCACAGCAAGTGATGAGGAGCTTAAGCTGAACAACCGAAGCCGCAGTGCAAAGCTTAGAGTGATAGAAAGGAGTTCGTTGTAATGGCTTATTATGGGAGTCAGGGAAATCAGGTGCATTGGCAGTACAATACAAGCTCGGCACCGTCCGAAGTACCGCCCTCATATATGCCCGAGAGCAACCAAGAGATCGAAATGGACTTTAAAGGTGGAAAGAAAATCTCCATTCTCAAAGTATTTGTCTATGTGTTGGTAGGCTTTTCCCTGCTTGGTGCAGTCATCTACAGTAATGTACAGCAGCTCCAGATCAGTAATTCTATCACCGAAAAGAAACAGGAATATGTAAATTTGCAGAGCGACTTTGTTCGCACGCAATCGAAACTGGCAGGAAAGACTTCCAACAAGGACGTGCAGGAATATGCTGAAAACGTATTGGGTATGTGCACGGTTGACGGATCACAGATTGAATTTGTAGAGATTCAGAAAAGTGATGTTGTGGAGATTCCGGCAGAAGAACAGAATTTTTTCGTTAAGATCAAAACGGGTTTTGATAACTTTTTAGAATATCTCAGAGGATAGAGTGCATAGATTAAAAATAAAAGCACCGGCCTGAGGTTAAATAAGAACAACGGTAAAGATAAAAGAAGGACATGACAGCGAGTGTATGCGAAGTCCGGCCGTTGTCCGCCTGAAAAAGAGAAAAGGCAGAAAATGCCGCGGCGGACATGGCTGGAAGCGTGATAAAGGTTTAACTTTGCTGTTTTAGAAGTGAGAAACAAGACAGGCAGGGGTTCAACCTGCCTGTTTCATATTTACAGAAGTATGCTGAAACCGCATATGCGGTATTCTGTCTGGGAGGAGGATGCACATTGGCAACAAATTCCAATGATTCATTAAAGAACATGAGAGTTCGTTCCAATCTGGTGGTGCTGGTGGTAATGCTCATCGCCGCTGTGGCAGTTATCATAAGACTGGTCTTTCTGAGTGTAGTGGATTACAAATTCTACGCAGAAATGGCGAACAGCACGCATTTTAAGAACATACCCATCAGTGCAAACCGTGGAACGATTTATGATAAAAACGGCACACCGCTGGCGTGGAGTGCCACGGTATACAAGGTGTACATTGATCCGACGCTGTATCGTGAAGAAAAGGAAGATATTGACGAAATCATGAAACAGCGTCAGCAGATCGTGGATGAAGGCGGCACGCTTGAGGAGGGCAAGGAGATCATTCCGGTAGAGGAGCTCGAACGGAATATCATCAGTTTTCTTGCGGAAAAGCTGGAGATCTCGCCCGAAACGATCCGAGATGCGATGCAGATGGAGTCCAAGTATCAGGTGCTGAAGAATCAGGTGGAAAAGCCGCTTGCCGACGAAATCACTGCCTATTTTGCGAAATACGGCATCAATTCGATCGCAACACAGGAAAATACCAAGCGTTATTACCCGCAGAACGAGCTTGCGGCACAGGTGATCGGATTTACCAACAGCGACGGTAAGGGACAGTACGGACTGGAAGCCTACTATAATTCCTATCTTTCCGGTACGGACGGAAGAATCGTTTCTGCTTCCGACGGTATGGGCAATGCAATGCCCTATCGTTTTGAAACGACCTACCCTGCACAGGACGGAAGCTCCCTGTATCTGACGATCGACAATACCCTGCAGTATTATCTGGAAAAGAATCTTCAGAAAATGTGGGAAACCTATGAGGTTCGCAATCGTGCCTGCGGTATCATCATGAATGCCAAGACCGGTGCGATCTACGCAATGGGTACATATCCGAGTTTTGATCTGAATAATCCCTCGGAAATTTATGATCCTCTGACGGAAGCAAAGCTTTCGCTGCTGCCGGATGAGGAAAGACATGACGCCTATATCGTTGCCCGTGAGCAGCAGTGGAAGAATAAGGCGATCACGGAACTGTATGTTCCCGGCTCCGTATTCAAAATCTTTACATCATCTTCGGCACTTGAGGAAAATCTTGTTAATCCGGAAACGGATATGTTCAACTGTACCGGCGTTATGGAGGTTGCCGACTGGCCGATGCACTGCCACAAGACAACGGGACACGGTATCCAGACGTTTTCAAAGGCTTTGACTAATTCCTGCAACCCTGCATTTATTGAGGTAGGTCAAAGAATCGGTGTACAGAAGTTTTCTGCCTATTTCAAGGCGTTCGGACTGACGGAACGTACGGGTATTGATCTTCCCGGCGAAGCCAACAGCGTGTATATGCCCGAGGAGAGAATGGGTATCGTAGAGCTGTCCTCCAGTGCATTCGGACAGACAAACAAGCTGACTCCGATCCAGATGATCACAGGTATTGCCGCAGCAGTCAACGGCGGCAATCTTGTACAGCCCCATGTGGTCAGCAAGATCGTATCCAGTGACGGCAATGTGCTGGAAACAATGGAAACAACAGTAAAGCGTCAGGTGATTTCTGAGGAAACCTCCGCAACAGTGAGAGAACTTCTGCAAGCGGTCGTAGATAACAACGGCGGCAGCAACGCTTATATCAAGGGTTATGCCGTTGGCGGTAAATCTGGTACTTCCCAGAAGCTGGACGAATATGACGACAATAATATGCAGTATGTATCATCCTATGCGTGCTTTGCACCTGCGGATGATCCCGAGATCGTTATGCTGATACTGGCTGACGAGCCGAATAAGGAGATCGGCTACTACGGCAGCGTAGTGGCTGCACCCTATGCAAGAGCAATTCTGGAAGAAGCCCTTCCGTATCTTGGTTACTATCCCGAGTACACGGATGAGGAATATGCACAGCTTGACATAAGCGTACCGCTTCTGATCGACGTGGATGCCACAACAGCGAAAACAACGCTGGAAGCCATGGGACTGAAATGTGAGATCAAAGGTGAGGGCGAGTATGTAGTTAAGCAGTGTCCGCTGACCGGTTCAAAGGTTTCACCGAATGGAAAGGTGATTCTGTATACGGATTCCAATTATGCGACAGAATATGTAGAGGTTCCGGATCTGCGGCAGTTCACCGCTAAAACAGCGAATGAAGCCCTGACGAACCGTGGCCTGAACTACGTTTCCGCAGGTGCGTCCGCCGACAGAAGTGACGTACTGGTACAGAGTCAGTCCGTCGAGCCGGGAACAAGAGTCGAGATCGGTACTGTTATCGAGTTGACGTACATGGTAAATGACCAGAGCGGCTGATACCCCGACGGAACATCTTGCGGATGGCAGGAGGTAATTATGAAATTAGAGAAATTATTGGAAAACAAAGTGAATACCACCATCGGTGATGCGGAAATCTCCGCCATCACCGATGATAACCGTAAGGTCTGCAAGGACTGTATCTTTGTCTGCGTAAAGGGTGAACGATTTGACGGCCATACCGTTGCAGCACAGGCTTTGGAGCAGGGTGCGGCAGCCGTTGTCGTGGAACGTGACATGGGACTGGGTGAACGGCAGATTCTGGTGGATGACAGCCGTGCATTCTATGGCGAACTTTGTGCGGCGTGGTTTGACCATCCCGAACGCAGGATGAAGTTCGTCGGCGTGACAGGAACCAACGGCAAAACCACCATCACAACCGTCATCAAGCATATCCTGACGGAAAACGGTCATAAGGTCGGACTGATCGGAACGATCCGCAATGAAATCGGCGATGAGATCGTCCATACGGAAAATACAACGCCCATGACATTTGAGCTGATGGCACTGTATGACAGAATGTACCGCAGCGGGTGTGATGTGGTCGTGATGGAGGTATCCTCATTCGGTCTGGTGCAGAAGCGTATCGGCCCGACGCATTTCAATACGGCGGTATTTACGAATCTCACACAGGATCATCTGGATTACCACAAGAC
>JAZOBK010000302.1:0-4548 GCA_045595985.1 Oscillospiraceae bacterium | reverse complement strand
GTTCCTGAAAATGCCCGTTGGAAAGTGATTGCTTCCAAAGCACATACCGAAGAAATCGGCACAATCATTGATGAAGCGATGAGAGCCATCGAAAAGGAAAACAAGCGTCTGAAAGACATCCTTCCCAAGAACTTTGCACGTCCGGAGCTGGACAAGCGTCGTTTAGGTGATGTCGTTGACCTCTTTACAAACATTAAGATGGTAGAGGCTGGTTCAAGCCGTGACATCCTCGGCAGAACCTATGAATACTGTCTCTCCAAATTTGCTGAACAGGAAGGCAAGCTTGCCGGTGAATTCTACACACCGTCCTGTGTGATTCGCACTCTTGTTGAAGTGCTGAAACCGTTTAATGGTCGTGTATACGATAAAGCAGTTACGGGATTGATACAAGGAATACCGCAAAAAGGCTTGATTTCAGGGCTTTTCGCAAACGGCAGACCGATGAGGTCTTATTTTTTTGCCCTGTTGCCGATGCGCTGAATGCGGATGGGTGCAAAATTTAACGAACCTACTGGGTTCGTTAAATCATATCCGAGTTCGTTAAAATGTAGAAAACCGCTGAGTGGAATGTACCACTCAGCGGTTTTTTCATACGCCAAGATGCTTTTCAAATACTGCCATGATTTCTTCGACGCGCTTATCGCCGATGCCTTTGATCTGGCGGATGTCTTTCTCAACTTCACGAAGGTCGATAGACTTGCCGTCTTTTTCCAGCAGCTCATCAGCGTACGCATCAGGAAGGCTTGCAACTCCTCACGGCTCATTTTCTTTATCGCACGGTAGGTGTCCCGGTCGATAGTATATTTTTGGTTCATGTAAAGCTGATCTGCGATACGCTTTCCGACACATCCAGATTGGAGGAGGAACGCCAGAAGTACGCTGATGAAATGACACTGGTCGCCGACATGGTGCAGGCTGCGATGCTGGAGAACGCTCGTGTGGCGCTGGATCAGGACGAGTACCGGCGGAAAAACGATGCCCTCGCAGCACGCTTCGAGGAGGCAAAGAAAAAATACGACGAGCTGGTCGAGCAGATCAGCGTGATCCAAACCCGTGAACAGAACCTGAGGCATTTTCAGGAGACGCTGGAATCCCTCAAAGGGACTGTGACGGAGTTCGACAGTGTAATCTGGGGCGCTCTGGTTGACTACATCACGATTCATGAGGACGGAACGAGAGCCGTCACTTTCAAGGACGGGACAACGATTTGAATGTAAGCTGCACTGCGCTGAAATGGCGTAGTGCCGCTATTGCTTTTTTGGAAATATAGAAAGGCGGCTGATTGAAAATTTCCGCACTCTATCCGATGAAAAGGCTGATGCTCTGCTGAATATGGGCGATGTTCTGAATAAGTAAACGGTGGCTATTGCATTTGAGGTGCAATAGCCCTATTTTCTTACCCATGCGGGACATATAAGTCCTCGGCGAAAAGACACTTTTGTAAAATGGAGTTTTATTTTTCAAAATACACTTGACAAACTGCTGTCGCTGATGTACAATGAGTATGTAAAGTATGATTTGTATAACAAGGAGGCACAGTATGAAGAAACAGGAAGGCAAGTTCGCATGGACGGTCACCGTCGGAACGAAAGGACAAATCGTGATTCCGAAGGAAGCAAGGGAGGTTTTCGGCATCAAGCCCGGAGATCATCTCCTGATTCTTGCGGACGTGGAGCAAGGAATGGCAATACCGCCAAAGGAAACCTTTAATGAGTATTTCAAGAAAGTTTTTGGCAGCAGTCAGGAGGGATAATTATGCCTACATTTTTAGGAATTCCGCTCATCGGATGGATTCAGATGCTCATCGGTGCAGCGGTTGTGGCATTCGTGCTTGTCAAGTATCTGGCAAGACCAAAAAAGAAGGACGCTAACACATACATTATCAAGGATGTACATATCATCGTGGGAGACGGGACAGAGCTTTTTCATCAGAATGTCTATATTAAGGACGGTATGATCCGGGAGATCTCCTCCGAGAAAATCGACGCAAAATCAGCACAGAGCATCAACGGCACAGGCAAAACGCTCATGCCCGGACTGATCGACTCTCATGTCCATATTCAAGGACTGAATAATCGCAGTGACGAGGACAGTGACGCATTTCTGTATGGCACGATTCCGGATATTTTCAAGGAAAAGGTACTTCCCTATGGTATTACCACTGTCAAAGACCTTTGTGCGCCAAGGCATTTTATTTATAAGCTGCGTGACGAGATCAGAAAAGGCACGATCACAGGTCCGGAGCTTCTGATCGTCGGTCCGAATTTTACTGCTCCAGACGGACATCCTGCCAACACACTTGGCGGCAGCAATCCTTGGATTCGTAAGGAAATGGCGATCGAAGCCAATACACCCGAACAAATCCATGAGAGCATTCTGGAATTGAAGCAGGCTGGCGTTGATTTTCTGAAATTCACCTATCAGGGCGGCGATTACTGGTACTTTGATGAGATACTCCAGATCAACAAGCTGGACAAATCCCTTATGCAGCAGTTGATTCGTGAGGGGAAGGAAAACGGGCTTATGACAACAGCACACGTCACCTATAAAGAGGACGTCAGAGAGTTGCTCGAAGCCGGGATTTATGGCATTGAGCATGGCGTTCTGGACTGTAAGTTGTCATCTGATGACGAGCTTATCAAGCTCTGGAAAGAGAGCGGTGCGCATTTTGTTCCGACAATCAATGCGATGACCTACGAAAAAGAACCGACCCGACTGCCAAACAGTCTGCATAATTTCAAGATACTGTACGATGCGGGTATCCCCATTGCTATGGGTACTGATACGATGTATGAAATGATGGGCGGCGATGCAGCGCACAGGGAGCTTTCCTATTATGTGGAAGCCGGTCTGACACCCATGCAGTCGATTGTTCTTGCGACAAAGAGCGGTGCAGAGTATCTTGGTATTGCTGACAGAAAAGGACTCGTCCGTTGCGGAATGGAAGCTGACCTGATCCTGCTTGACGAAAATCCGGCAGAAAAGATCGAAAACATACAGTTCATTGACAAGGTATTTCTGAAAGGCAAGATTGTATTTTCACAAAATGTCATTCAGTCCTATGATATTCCTTCTTATAGCTATCCCGAAGATGTTTCGGCAATGTGCTATGAAAAGACAGACGGAAAGGAAGAGCGTGAGGTCATTGTTTCCGCCTATGCCGAAACGCAGCAGATCACACAGGTCACCTACCATGACAATGCAGAATGGGCAAGAGAGGAATACACTGTTGATTCCAGCCTGAATGCTCTGAAATGGCATTACAGTCGCCCCTCTGACGGAACGGAGCTGATGGCTGAAAAGAAGGATGGCTTTATCCATATGCAGGGTACATTCAAGGGGAAAGCACAGGACAAGACCTTAAAAATCTCCGACGGGCTTTGGTATCAGATGATGGATATGGCAATGCCTGCATTCATTGCTTCCTCGGAGGAGGAAATCATATTCTACTCGATCGGTACAGGAGATAACCGGGGTGCTATGGGATTGAGTGAATTTGCGGCGAAAAAGGAAGGCGAAGAAACAATTACAGTAAACGGTGTATTCTATGAATGCGTCAAAATCAGCTTTGTACTGACAGCGTTCTCATGGGCGTGGAAGGGATTGTACTGGTTTGACAAGAAAACAGGACAGATGGTACAGAGCGGCGAAAAAGGTAAAGGCAGTGCCGAAAAGATCTTCTATCAGGTAAAGGAAATCAAATAGCAAATCATGTGCGCTACTGCCGCTCCCCGAAATCGAAGGTAACATTATGAGTGTATGATGTGGCAATAGCCCATGTCTTGGACAGATGAATGATGAGTTCCAAGTTTTATGAGAATTAATCAAGGATATGAATGAAAGCGGCACTGCGCTGAAAGGGTGTAGTGTCGCTGTTTTTGTTTTATGCACCCACACGGTATACATTTGCACCCGTGTTGGGTGCATTTTCGTGTATCCGTTAAATTGTATCAAAATAGGCACGGCAATAGATCCATGCTGCGGCAGTGGTGGTATGTTTGTGCAGTCCGCAAAGTTTATTGAGAATCACAGTGGTAATCTGAACCAGATCTCCGTGTTCGGTCAAGACTCCAACCCGACTACATGGAAAATGGCACAGATGAACCTTGCCATACGTGGCATCGAAGCCAACCTTGGCAGTTATAACGCCGATACATTCTTCAATGATTGTCATCCGACACTCCGTGCGGATTACATCATGGCTATTATCTGGATAGAATCACAATATGTATTTTACGTTCTTATCGATTACCTTGCCTTTGATCGCTTAATTGTAAAAAATCATGAATATATTTGAATGTCAAGGCCGCTTTAGCGTGCATTTTAGCCTTGATATTCAAATATATTCAGATATAATATTTTATGCGATCATGGCAACTAATCTTACGCATTGAAATGGAAAACAAGCCGGAACTGCTTTGACATTGATAAGAAGACTGATACGATCCGATATAACGCCGGACAGTCCTATGATGCCGACCGCATCATCAAGGAATTACCGGAAACACTTGAACCCAGAAAATCCCGTGAATGGGTGATTATGAATCT
>JAZOBK010000301.1:0-2705 GCA_045595985.1 Oscillospiraceae bacterium | reverse complement strand
GGCGGCGAGATTTTTCTCCGTGTTGATTTTGGAATTGAGCTTGCTGATTTCGATTGCATCACCGGTCTTGTCGCCGATAGTTTTTGCGAAATCACCGATCTTATCAAAGAATGCCATGTGTAAATCCTCCTGAGATATGATTCAATTCAATTTCTGCCCGCAATCCGGACAGAATCGCATGCTTTTTGATACTACCTTGCCGCAGAACGTGCAGCATCGGTGCCGTTTCTGATATTGCATATATACCGTTTCCTTTGGCAGCAGTTTACTGCACTCGGGACAGAATATTCTGGATGCTGCAGTCATCGTACCGCAGTGTGCGCAGACTTTGATCTCCTGCATCCGTTCTGTACCGAAACCGTACAGCCGTTTGCTTTCTTTTCTGACTGCTCTTGCTCTGTCCGTCATCCTGACTCACCTCCGTACATCAACCTGACACCGCATTCATTGCAGAAGGTGTTCTTTTCCGGCACTTCACTGCCGCAGCCCGGGCAATACTTCGGCGGATCCTCCCAGGGCGTACAATCTACACAGGAAAGCGTATCGGCATTGTACATGGCATCGCAGATCCACTTGCCGCAGGTGTGGCAGAGATTGAAATGTTCCTTGCCCTCGTTTTCCCATGCTGTCAGAAGCTCTTTTTCGGGCGTATCAGCCCGGATCGGCTTCGTTGTACATACAGCACCGCCGCACGCTTCACAGAAGAATCGGTATCGGTTGCCGTCTTTCGTGTGTATAATCTTGAAGCTCGCTGTTTTCATAGACGCCCCCTTTCTGCGGCTGTGAAATATTTTGTAAATTCTCGGCAAGACCATTGAATTATTCAATGGTATATGATATAATATGAAGTGAGAACTGATGGGGCGATCTCCGCCATGTTTGCGTCACTCACGGAGATTTTTCCGACGCCAATCGGAAAATGAGGGTACCCCGTTTGTCGGTTCCGTGCGTGCAAGCAGCCTTATACCCGTCCCTTTGGGATGCTTACGAGTACAATTATACGAATTTTTCCGATTCTGTCCCCACACCGTTTTTCAAAAAAGGGTGGGGAAACGAAGTTTTTTTGCTGATTTTTTCAATTTTTTTTGAAAAATTCGGGTGGGAAAACAGGGTGGGAAGCCATTCAGGGAGGGCATTTTTATGAAAAAACTGTTTTGTCTCATTTTCGTTCTCATTCTCACGCTCGGCACGTTCGTCGGGTGTGAACGGTCTCCACTTGACCCGAGCGATCCCGTCACACTGACCATGTGGCACAACTACGGCGGCGATATGCAGGCGACGATGGATCTGCTTATCGACCAGTTCAACAGCACAATCGGCAAGGAGAAGGGCATCGTGATCAATGTCACCGCTATCTCATCCAGCTCTGAGCTGAACAAGAGTCTTACCATGATTGTCAACGATGATCCCGGCGCACCTGAAATGCCGGACATTTTCACGGGATATCCGAGCATTGCCATTCAGTTCAAGAATAAGGAGCTGATTGCCGATCTTGACAACTATTTTACCGGCAGGGAGCTTGACGGATATATTGATGCCTTTATCGAGGAAGGGCGTATTGCAGACGGAGGACTGTATGTTTTCCCGATCGCAAAATCAACCGAGGTACTCTATGTGAATCAGACGCTGTTTGACCGCTTTGCCGCCGAAACCGAAGCGTCTGCCGATAAGCTCTCCACCTTCGAGGGGATTGCAGAGCTGTCTTCCATGTATTATGAATGGAGCGGCGGAAAGCAGTTCTACGGCTCGGATTCCTGGTTCAACTTTGCCGAGGTGGGCATGGTACAGCTGGGAGACAGTATTTTCGACGGTGAGTCGCTGACGCTTGACGGCGATGCGTACGCTCATATCTTCGATACTGTATATACACCTGCAGTCGAGGGCGGTATTGCTGTATACGACGGCTATTCCTCCGATCTTTCCAAGACAGGTGATCTGGTGTGCTCCACTGGCTCATCAGCAGGAATCCTATTCTACGGCGACACCATTACGTATGCTGACGGCACAGTGGAAAGCGTGGAATACAGCATTCTTCCGTATCCCGTATTTGAGGGCGGCAATAAAACCGCAATTCAGCGCGGCGGCGGTCTGATGGTTGCTAAGTCGGACGAAAAGAAGGAATACGCCGCGGCAGAATTTATCAAATGGTTTACCGCTTCTGAGCAGAACATGCAGTTTGTCGGCGAAACGGGATATCTGCCGGTTACAAAGAAAGCGTTCGAAGAGGATATGGACAGCCATCTCGAAACGCTGAAGGATGAGCGTATCATCAAGATGCTGGCCAGCGTTCTTGCCATGTACGAGGAATACACTTTCTTCACCGCACCTACCTATCCCAATTTTGATTCTGACAGCGACACCTATGAGGAAAATTTCAAGAAGCTTCTGAAGGATGAACGGGCAAAACACCTGGACGGTGAAGCCGTTTTTGCCGCTGATGCTCTTGCGCAGATGAAAAAATAAATGAATATGCTGAAACAAGCGATTATTCTCTGGCAGAAAGAACGAACAAAAAAAGGAACAACACTGCACCGCAGATTGCTCCTGTTCTTTGTCACGATTTCGGTGACGCTGATTTTAGCGTTTACGCTTCTGCTTTCGCTGTTTGGCATTACAGGCAGCGAGAAAAAGGCCGTGATCAGCCATCTCACCACCGAAATTTCCATTATATCCGATACGATCAGCGAGGATTTCGGCCGCATATC
>JAZOBK010000300.1:0-6326 GCA_045595985.1 Oscillospiraceae bacterium | reverse complement strand
TACAACCGTTTCCCCATGCGCCCTCTCAATTGGAAAGCTCCTATTGATTACATTAAGGCTTTCCTTCACGGAGGTGAAGTTTTTTAAAAACTTTGTAACTCATCATTGACAAACCAACAATCCAATCGGCAAAAATATACCGAAACTGCGGATTTCGGCGAATTATCGGGACTGCGGCAGAAACGGAGGCAAATAGAAAAGTTTTGCAAAAACTATTCCATTTTCCTGCAAAATCTGGTATAATAGAAATGAGGCCCCGAAAGGGGTACGCAATACAGAATTTCAATCAAGTAAGGATGAATGATTTGAATAAATACAAAAAGCTTGCTATGAACACGGCGGTCTTTGCCATTGGTTCATTCGGCTCCAAGATCCTGCTGTTTTTGCTGACCAGACTTTACACGCACAACATCTCCTCGGGGGATAACAGCACCAAGTCGCTGCTGGAGAATACAGCGAATTTCCTGATTCCCATTGTGACGCTGTCCATTGCCGAAGCGGTGATCCGCTACGGACTTGACAGGGAATTTGACAAGCGTGAGATCTTCACCTCCGCCTGCGTGACGGAGATCGGGGGACTGATCGGGCTTGTACTGCTCTCGCCCCTGCTGACACTCCTGCCCTATGCCGACGGCTATGTCATTTATCTGATTCTCTATATTATTGCCTCGTCCTTCCGGCAATTGAGTTCCCAGTTTGTCAGGGCAAGGGGAATGGTGCGGCTCTTTGCACTCGACGGCATTCTTGCCACGCTCACGCTGTTCTGCTTCAATGTGCTGTTCATATCCGTAATGGGACTGGGTGTCATGGGCTTCATGCTCTCGGTCATCCTCTCTGATTTCCTGTCGGGTGTGTTCCTCTGGATCACCGCCAAGCTCTGGCAGTTCTTCAATATCCGCCTGTACAACGGCGAGATCACGAAGATGATGCTGCGGTTTTCTATTCCGATGATCCCCACGGCAGTGCTATGGATCATCACAGGATTTTCCGACAGACTCTTTGTCCGCTATATGGAAGGATTTGCCGTCAGCCCCGATGTCGGCGATTCGGCGGCGGGCGTGTACGACGCAGCGTCCAAGGTGCCGAATCTCATCTCGATGGTATCCACCATCTTCTTTCAGGCATGGAATATGTCCGCCATTACCGAAAACAACAGCAAGGACAGGAGCAATTTCTACTACCGTATTTTCTCCGCTTACCAGTCCATGATGTTCCTGGCGGCAGCATTTATGATCGCACTCGTGAAGCCGCTTTCGCTGATTCTTATTGATTCGAGCAATGATCCGGCATATGCGATGGCGTACAAATATATGCCTGTGCTGATCATTGCGGTGCTCATGATGAGCTTCAACCAGTTCCTCAGCAGCATTTACACAGCAACCAAGAAAACCACACACAGCTTCTGGACAAGTCTGGTGGCTGCGGTGACGAATCTGATTCTCAACGTTATTCTCATCTATCGTTTCGGTGTGCATGGGGCGGTCATTGCAACCTTTATCAGTTATTTTGTATGCTATCTCATCCGCATTGTGGATACCAGACGGCTGATTCCGTTCAAGGTGCACCATATGCGATTCATTCTGAATCTTGTGATTCTCTTTGCCATGAGCGTTGCGGCAATTTTTGAGCCGCCGTACCTCATTCCGTTCCAGAGCGTACTTGTCATTTTCATGTGCGTATTCAATTTCTCTGCGATCATGCAGACGGTGAAGAAGATGCTCAGGAGAGGGTAAATTTTTCATTCATTTAAGGAGGGTATTTCTATGTCCACACCACATCTGCAAGGAAAAAAGGGTGACTACGCCCCGATCGTTCTCATGCCCGGCGATCCGCTGCGTGCGACATTCATCGCGGAAACCTATCTCGAAAACCCCGTCTGCGTCAATGAGATCCGTGGAATGCTTGGCTATACGGGCACTTATCACGGCATTCCCGTTTCCGTACAGGGCAGCGGCATGGGTATTCCGTCCATCGGAATTTATTCCTACGAGCTGTTCCACGAATTCGACGTGCAGGCGATCATCCGCATCGGCACGGCGGGCGGCATTGCACCCGAGGTGCAGCTGCGTGACGTGATCCTCGCACAGGGTGCGTGCACGAATTCCAGCTTTGCCCATCAATATAATCTCCCCGGAACCTACGCTCCGATTGCGTCCTTCCGTCTGCTTTCTGCTGCTGCGGAAACCGCCAAGGCACAGGGACTCCCCATCCTTGTGGGAAATCTCCTGTCCTCCGACACGTTCTATGACGATGCGGATTCTCTGGCAGTCTGGAGAAAAATGCACGTTCTGGGCATTGAAATGGAATCCGCAGGGCTTTATATGAATGCTGCCCGTGCAGGCAAGGAGGCACTGTGCATCTGCACCGTATCCGACTGCCCGCTTGACGGACAATTCACCACGCCCGAAGAACGGCAGACGGGATTCCGTGCCATGATGGAGCTTGCACTGGGCACTGTGGAGGCTCTCGGAGGAAAATAAATTTATTTTACCTAATTTTTCTAAATAATTTAAGAAAACTTTAAGGTTCATCGTTTATGATAAGAGTGGATTTAGTAATCCCCCAATTCCCCCCACTGTTATCATTTTATCTCTCTTGAAAGCGGTGCCTTACGGCACCGTATTTTTTGTTTGGAGGAAGATCATGGAACAGGCAAAACTTGACCGTATCAACGAGCTTGCCCGAAAGGCAAAGACCGTCGGACTGACAGCGGAGGAAACCGCTGAACAGACGCAGCTGCGTGACGAATATCGTGCGGGATTTCTCCGCAATCTCCGTGGACAGCTCGACAATACCTATATTGTGGATGAACAAGGCAACAAGCGGAAGCTGAAATAATGCATATAAAATGAAGGCTTTGCCCCGAAATATGGGCAAAGCCTTTTGTGTTGTTTATTTTTCGGAATCTTCCTCAGGGAAAATATACTCATCAAACACCCAGATCACATAACCCTCTGCAAGGATCTCCTCATGTTCAAGCTCCGGCAGAGAACTTCCCGATTTTTCGAGATTGCTCTTTTCGATGTCCGTCATCAGCAGGAAATACTTTTCCTGATCGGGCTGTTCCTCAAACCACTGATCCATACCCTGATAATTATAAGGTTCAATTCCATTTTCGTTGATGTTAACGCTGCGGCACTTGACTCTGGAATCGGAAACGACCGTAATGGAATTGGCACGCCAGAATGTGGCGTAGCCGTAATCCAAACCGTTGTCCTCCAGTGCAGCCGCAAGCTTGTAGAGAACGGCATTCTTGTAGCCGTTTGCGGGCATTTTGAGGATCGTTGCCGCACTGATCAGGGATGCGAGGAATACGGGAATCATCAGCACGGATATGACACGCTGCATTGAAATTTTAGACAACGCCCAACGCAGGAACGCCACGGATACCACGACAGCCATTGCAGCGATCGGGGAAAGACGCCAGTTTGCACTGGAGAGCTTGCCGCAGATGTAGCCAAGCATGACCAGAAGTGTGCCGAACCAGTATGTCAGAACGAGGATGCGAAGCTTTGCGTCCTCGATTTTTTTGTAAACGCACAGTGCAACCAGCGGCAGCACCAGAATTACCACGCCTGCAATGAGCTTGAGCAGATTCTGAATGCTGATGGAGCTGAGCAGCGGATCGCCGTTCTTGATGTCCACACCGATCAGACGCAGCCATTGCTCGGGGAATTTCATAAGGTTGTCCACCCACTCGTTCATCGGCGAGTAGTTGGAATACGCACCCTGATAGCCTGCCACAATATCGCCTGCGGCAATGGAGGTGATCAGATAACCGATGACCATGCAGATGCCGAGGATCAGGAACAGCAGCAGCGTGCGGCGGTTTTTGCCGCAGGTGAGCTTTACGTCCGTGTCCAGCCAGCGTTCGCAGAAGATGGCGGCAAGTACGGGCAGAGCGAAGATCGTCATTGCAATCAGCTGATTCATGCACGTCAGGATGAACCAGACCGCAAGCAAAGCAAGATACACGAAAACCCTGCCATCCGATTTTTGTGCAGGCTCGGAATCCCCACGGGTTTCGATGCGTTCGGCAAGATCCATATAGCGGAACAGCATCGCAAGACCTGCAAATACGAAGAAAATACCAAGACTGTAGTAAATGGTGTGTCCCCAGAAGATCTCACGGAGCTTTTCGCTGCCCGAAAGCATCATCAGCACCGTGAATACCATCACGGAAATCCATTTCCATGACCATTGCATCGTGCGGCACATCCAGATGAGAGCCGCTGTGAACAGCAGGAAGAACACCAGCATACCCAGAACGTGCGTTGTCATGCTCACGCCGAAGATCGGAATGAGAGCCGTCATGATCAGACTGGTGCTGAACGGCAGCAGACACGCATAATTGAAATCGGGATTGAACAGACTGCCGCCCTCATAGGAAGCGGCTGCCCACATCAGGGTATCGGTGGTATCCGAATGGAAATAGGCTCTTGACGGGAGCAGGACATAGTAACCGATCAGCAGTACGCTGCCGATCAGCAGCATAAGCCAGCTGAAACGATCCAGAAATGTCCCGACGGCGGCGAATGCGTCCTGAAAACTGAATGCGGGAGCTTTCGCTTCATCGGAAAACGCATCATCCTCTGAAAGCCTTTCATCCTCTGAAAGCACTTCGGTTTCCGTCAACTCTGCGGAATCCTCCGCAGCCTCGGGTGTCATCATGTTTTCATCCATTACTTCTCGCCCTCTTCCTTGGCAGTTTCATGGTATTCCTTTTCGGTGTTGACATTCCAGATATTCTTCTTGTCAGTTTCGCCGGAAAGGATGTTCTTTACCGTTTCAAAGGAAGTCGCCATGGAGTGGTCCATGTTATTGTAACGGTGCTGACCGTTTCTGCCGACGCAGTAGAGGTTGCCGAACTGGTTGAGATATGCGATCAGCGTGTCGATTTCGGAGTAGGTGTCGAAATATGCCGGATACGCCTTCTTGATGCGTTCACGGTGGGAATCCTTGATGACGGCATTCTGTTCGATGACGCCCATGCTCTTGAGTTCCTTGATGGCGAATGCGATGCATTCTTCGTCGGTCATATTCCAGAAATCGTCGCCCTCGGCACAGAAATACTCCAGACCGATCCAGACATTATGTTCGGGATCCTGCACCATATAGGGTGACCAGTTGTTGAAGATCTGGATTCTGCCGAGCTTGACGCCCACATCCTGCACATAGATCCAGCAGTCGGGAACGATGTTGCCGAGCGTGGGAATGGGCGTTTCGTTCTTCAGCTCCAGCTTTTCGAGCAGAAGTCCTACGGTGACGAAATCACGGTACGGCAGACCTGCGGCGATGGCAGCTTCCTTTGCAGGAACATCATTCATGCCTGCAACCAGATCCTTGACGGGCATGGAGGAAATGAAAATATCACCGGAAATCTTGGATTCCTGTCCGTTCATTTCGCAGACGATGCTCTCCACTCTGCCCTTGCCGTCGGTGTTGATGCGTGTGACCTTTGCGTTCATCACGATCTTGCCGCCGAGTGCTTCAAATTCCTTTGCGGTGGTTTCCCAGAGCTGACCGGGGCCGAACTTCGGGTAGTAGAATTCCTCAATCAGGGAGGTTTCTACCTTCTTTGTATCCTTCTTGCCGCCGATCTTGCTGAACATATCTTTGATGACTGCCATGATGGACAGCCCCTTGACACGCTGGGAACCCCAGTCAGCGGAGATCTCACGGGGATGTCTGCCCCAGAGTTTTTCGGTATAGCCCTCAAAGAACATGGAGTAGAGCTTTTTGCCGAAGCGGTTGATGTAGAAATTTTCGAGGGAATCCTCGGGTTTCTTAGCGATGGTGCCCTTCATGTAGCTGAAGCCTGCGACCATGGTCGTGCCGAAGCCCATATTCTTGATGGTATCCCATTTGAGGGATACGGGATAATCGAAGAACTTGTGCTTGTAATAGATTCTGGAAACACGGTTACGCACGAGCATCACTCTGTCGGTCTGCTCGGGATCGGGGCCGCCTTCGGCAAGCTTCTTCTCTCTTTTCAGAATGATGTCATCGAAGGAGGGCTTGCCCTGACGGGGCATCATGTCCTGCCACCACTGCATAACAGCCTTGTCCTTGGAGAAGAATCTGTGGCCGCCGATGTCCATGCGGTTGCCGTTGTGTTTTACCGTTTTGGAAATACCGCCGATGGCGTCGGTTTCCTCATAGATAGTTACCTGATATTCGTCCGGTGCGTTTTTGAGCAGTTCATAGCCTGCGGTCAGTCCGGCAGGGCCTGCACCGATGATTACTACATTTTTCATGTGTCATTCCTCTTTCCTAACTAATTGTGCAGATGCGTATATGTTTGAGAACACATAATATTATTATAC
>JAZOBK010000299.1:0-8399 GCA_045595985.1 Oscillospiraceae bacterium | reverse complement strand
CTGTTCGGTCTGCCGATCAAGGTGAAGGCACAGCTGGACAAGAAGCGTGCAGAACAGAAGTAAGAAATCTCCATATACAGCGATTTCGCAAGAATATAATAATTAAGGAAACACGGGGACTTTTAGCAGTCCCCGGCGTTTCTGTTTCATTTTCAATTAAACGGAGGGAAAGCCAATGGCACTTTGGGCCGGTAGATTTTCAAAGGAAGTGGATGAAACCGTCAACGCTTTCAATTCTTCAATTGCATTTGACGCTCGTATGTACGAGCAGGATATCCGGGGAAGTATCGCTCATGCTACGATGCTCGGCGACTGCGGTGTGATTGAAAAATCCGAAAGCGAGGCAATCATCAAGGGATTGCGTGAGATTCTGGCGGATCTGCAGGAGGGCAGACTGATGTTTGATCCGAATGCGGAGGACATCCATATGTTCGTTGAGGCGGAATTGACACAGCGTCTTGGCAGCACCGGCAAGCGTCTGCATACGGCTCGTTCCCGTAATGATCAGGTGGCACTTGACATCCGCCTGTATCTGCGTGACGAAATCGCAGAAATCAAGGCACTGGTTCTGGAGCTTGCGGAAACTCTGTGCACAATGGCGGAAAAGCATACCGAAACCATTATGCCCGGCTACACCCATCTCCAGAGAGCACAGCCCATCACATTTGCACATCATCTGCTTGCATATGCACAGATGCTTGCACGAGATCTGGAACGTCTGGATGATACCGCAAAGCGGATGAACGAATGCCCTCTGGGAAGCGGTGCACTGGCAGGTACGACCTATCCGATCAACCGTCAGCAGACTGCACAGCTTCTGGGCTTTGACCGCCCTGTGGCAAATAGTCTGGACGGTGTTTCCGATCGTGATTTTTGTGTGGAACTTGCGTGTGCCCTGTCCCTGCTGATGACGCATTTATCTCGATTCTCCGAGGAAATCATCATGTGGTGCTCGTGGGAATTCAAGTTCATCGAGCTGGATGACGCCTATGCAACAGGCTCCTCCATCATGCCCCAAAAGAAGAATCCGGATGTAACGGAGCTCATCCGTGGAAAGACGGGCAGAGTAGTGGGCGATCTCATGACGCTCCTCTCCATGCTAAAGGGACTTCCGCTTGCATATAATAAGGATATGCAGGAGGATAAGGAAGCGATTTTCGACGCAGTTGACAATGTCAAGCTTTGCGTCAGAACCTTCATTCCGATGCTTGCAACGATGAGAGTGCTGAAGGATAATATGAGAAAAGCCGCAGCCAAGGGATTTATCAATGCAACCGACTGTGCGGATTATCTGGTAGAGAAGGGAATGCCCTTCCGTGATGCCTATAAGATCACAGGCACGCTCGTTGCAAAATGTATCGCAGAGGAGCTGACGCTTGAAACACTGCCGCTTGCGGCATACAGGGAAATGACCGATCTGTTCACCGAAGATGTGTTCGAGGCGATCAGTTTGGATACCTGTGTGAAGGAACGTTCTTCCGAGGGCGGTCCCTCTCCGAAGGCAGTGGCGATTCAGCTTGCACAGCTGCGTGAGCGACTGAAACAGGAAGCATAATTATGAATAAACGTGCAGTCAAATTCATCTTCGCACTGACAACACTCAGCGTGCTTGTCTGGCTGGCGGGAGAATTCCTCATCGCTGAATTCATCAACAGCTATAAAATTTCCGTGATCTGGGCTGTTTTCTGTCTGGTAGCGTGCTGTGCCTACAGTGTGTGGAAATGCCCGTGGAACGTGGAAAATGATAATGAAGATGATGAGGAAGACTAACTGAAGGAGTATATGTACCATGTCCGTAAAAGTGTATATTGATGGTCAGGCAGGCACGACCGGTCTGAAAATTGTAAATCGTCTGGAAAACCGTGAGGATATTACCCTCTTGAAAATCGCAGAGGAGGACAGACATAATGCAGAAAAGCGTGCGGAAATGATGCACGCAGCGGATTTCACATTCCTTTGTCTGCCCGACGATGCTGCAAGAGAGGCGGTCAAGCTTGCAGGGGAAAGCACCAGAATACTGGATGCATCCACCGCACACCGCACCAATCCCGCTTGGGCATACGGTTTCCCGGAACTTTCTGCGGAATTCCGTGCAAAGCTTGTGGTTTCCGACAAAACTGCAGTTCCGGGCTGTTATGCAAGCGGATTTATTTCCATGCTCTATCCGATGGTGGCTAATGGTCTGCTGCCGGCGGATTATCCTGTGTTTGCATATGCAACATCCGGATACAGCGGTGCGGGTAAAAATGCCATCGCACAGTATGAATCCGAGGACAAACCCTACGAATTCGGCAGTCCCAGACAGTATGCACTTTCCCAGCAGCACAAGCATCTGCCGGAGATGCAGAAATTTTCCGGTCTGACGCATACCCCCATGTTCAACCCGATCATCTGTGACTATCACAGCGGTATGGTGGTTTCCGTGCCGATCCAGACAAGGACACTGGATAAGAAGATCACGCTCCGACAGGTCAATGAAATGTTTTCGGCACATTATGCCGATGCAAAGCTTGTGGAGGTAAAGCCCCTGATGGAGGAGGAGCAGAAATCCTTCTTCCTTGCGTCCAATACCCTCAGCGGGCAGAATAAACTGGAAATCTTTACGTTCGGCAATGATGAACAGATCCTGCTCTGTGCAAGACTGGATAACCTCGGTAAGGGTGCATCCGGTGCGGCGGTACAGTGTCTGAATATTATGATGGGCATTGACGAAACAACCGGACTTCTGTAAAGTTTCGTACATAAATTATATAGAGGTGTTCTGCTTTGAAAATCAAAGAGTTTAAGAATATGACATTTGTGGAAGGCGGCGTGTGTGCCGCCAAGGGATTTCTTGCAAACGGCGTGTACTGTGGAATTTCCCGCAAGGCACTTGCGGACAAGCCCGAAGATCCGACCATGCAGGCAAATCAGCCTGCACAGGGCAAGAAAAAGCATGACCTTGCTATGATCTATGCAGAAAAGCCCTGCACCGCAGCGGCTATGTATACCACCAATAAAGTGCAGGGTGCACCGATCGCCGTGACCAGAGAGAATCTGAAAAACGGCATGGCACAGGCAGTGATCGTTAATTCCGTCAATGCCAATACCTGCAATGCGGATGGTCTGGAAAAGGCGGAGAAAATGTGCAAGGCGGCTGCACAGGCACTGCATCTGGATAAATCCGACATTATCGTCGCATCCACCGGTGTTATCGGTCAGCCCCTTCCGATCGAACCCATTATCGCGGGCGTTCCTGAGCTTGCCAAGGGGCTGTCCCATGAGGGAAACACCGCCGCCGTGGAAGCGATCATGACCACCGATACCTGCCCGAAGGAAGTGGCAGTGCAGTTTATTGTGGATGGTAAGACCTGCACACTGGGCGGAATGCTCAAGGGAAGCGGCATGATCCATCCGAATATGGCGACAACGCTCACATTCCTGACAACGGATTGTGCGATTGATGCGGCACTTTTGCAGCAGGCTCTGCGTGAGGTCGTGAATATCACCCTCAACCGTGTGAGTGTGGATGGTGATACTTCCACCAATGATATGGTCTGCGTCATGGCAAACAGCATGGCAGAAAATGCACCGATTTCTAAGGAAAATGAAGATTACGAAATGTTCAAGGACGCACTGTATGCAGTGCTGATGAACCTTGCAAGAATGATGGCAAGGGACGGCGAGGGTGCAACCAAGCTTATCGAATGCTTCTGCACGGGTGCTGCGGATGATAAGACAGCGGAGATCGTGGCAAAATCCGTCATTACTTCCAGTCTGTTTAAGGCTGCAATTTTCGGTGAGGATGCAAACTGGGGCAGAATTCTCTGTGCTGTCGGTTATGCACCTGCTGATTTTGACATTTCCAAGGTAGATGTCAGCCTCGCATCGGCAAAGGGTAAGATCGACGTTTGCAGAAATGGTGCAGGTCTTGATTTTTCCGAGGAATTCGCCAAGGAAGTGCTCTCCGAGGAAGAAATTCAAGTGCTGATTTCTATTGGCAGCGGCACAGGCTCCGCAATTGCATGGGGCTGTGATCTGACCTATGATTATGTCAGAATCAACGGCGATTACAGAAGCTGATTGGATAGAATCCACATATAAGGATGTAAGGAGATACAGGAAATGCAGGATATGATTTCCAATGAAACACGGGCAAGAGTGCTCAATGACGCACTGCCCTACATTCAGAAATATAATAATAAGATTGTTGTTGTCAAGTACGGCGGAAACGCCATGACAAACGAAACCCTCAAGCAGGCTGTAATGAGTGACATCGTGCTTCTGAATCTGGTAGGAATCAAGGTGGTTCTCGTGCATGGCGGTGGGCCGGAGATCAACGATATGCTCCGCCGATTGAATATCAAGAGCAAATTCATCAGCGGTTTGCGATATACTGATGAATCTACGATTGATGTCGTGAAAATGGTGCTTGCGGGCAAGGTCAATAAGGAATTGGTCACACTTCTCTGTCAGAAAAACGGCAATGCAATTGGTCTTTGCGGCATGGATGAGCAGATGCTCATTGCTGAAAAGACATTTGGTGCAAACGGCGAGGATCTCGGATTTGTCGGCAACGTTGTGGATGTGAATACCAAGCCCATTATGGATGCACTGGATAACGGCGTGATTCCCGTAATCGCTACCGTTGCGTGCGACAGAAACGGGCAGGCATACAATGTCAATGCGGATACCGCCGCAGCAAGAATTGCAGCGGAACTGAACGCTGAGAATCTGATTCTTCTGACGGACATCGCAGGACTTCTGCGTGATAAGGATGATCCTTCCACACTGATTCCCGAAGTAAACGTCAGCGAAGTGCCTTCCATGAAACTGCAGGGTATCATTTCGGGCGGTATGATCCCGAAAATCGACTGCTGCGTGGAGGCGATCCGCCGAGGCGTACATAAGACGGTTATCATTGACGGCAGAGTACCGCATTCCATTCTGATTGAAATTCTGTCGAGCGAGGGTATCGGCACACAGTTCAAGGCATGATGATTTTCATACAATTGCTGCCCGTGCTGATTTCGCTTTGCTGCGTGATCGCCGCATTGCTGCTGCGTCGCAGGATGAGCAGTGGAATTCGCAATCCCGTTTATACGGAAGCGGTCGTTGTTTCAAAGGCAACGCAGATGAGCTATCGCCATCGCTCCACAGTGGAACAGAGTGCACCGGTTTTGCAGTATATGACAGAACAGGGGGAGCGTACAGCGATCTATCGTGACTATGTCCCTGAGTGGATGTACAATTACCATAAGGGCGACAGGGTTCGGATCTGCTATGACAAGGAAAATACTGCCAATTTCAGGATATGCCATGATCAGAAGAATGTGTGGAAAAGCAATCTGCTGTTCTGTACCGCATTCGGAATACTGCTGGCATATGCTGTATTGTGGCTGCAATATCATTAATTAAGGGAGCTGATACTTATATGGATACGATCGAAAAAACACAACAACATATCATGTCGACCTATGGCCGCAGCGAGCTTGTGTTAAATAGCGGCAGCGGTGCGATATGTGAAGATACAGTAAAACGAAAATACATAGATTTTGGAAGCGGTATCGGCACGACTTCACTGGGCTTTTGTGATCCTGACTGGACGGACGCCGTCTGTGCACAGGTGAAAAAGCTCCAGCATACATCCAACCTGTTCTATCAGGAACCGCAGGCAGAGCTTGCACAGATGCTCTGCGAAATGACGGGATACAGCAAGGTGTTCTACGGAAACAGCGGTGCGGAGGCAAATGAATGTGCCATCAAGCTTGCGAGAAAATACAGTTTCGATAAATATGGAAAGGGCAGACATACTATCATTACGCTGGTCAACTCTTTCCATGGCAGAACACTTGCAACGCTTTCCGCAACAGGACAGGATGTGTTCCATAATTTCTTCTTCCCGTTCGTAGAGGGATTCCGTTATGTGAAAGCAAACGACATCGAGGATCTGTACGCCAATCTTGACGACAGCGTTTGTGCGATCATGGTGGAATATATTCAGGGCGAAGGCGGCGTAAAACCGCTGGATGCGGAATTTGTGACAGAGATCCGCAGGATATGTGATGAGAAGGATATTCTGATGATTGCTGACGAAGTGCAGACGGGAATCGGAAGAACCGGAAAACTGCTTGCAGGTGAGCATTTTGGCTGTAAAGCCGATGTAACCACTCTTGCCAAGGGTTTGGCGGGCGGACTTCCCATCGGTGCCTGCCTTGCCAATGAAAAATGTGCGGACGTGCTGGGTAAGGGTTCGCACGGATCAACATTCGGCGGGAATCCCGTGGCCTGTGCCGGTGCCGTAAAGGTTCTGGAAAAAATGGCAAAGGACGGCATGATGGAAAGTATCACTGAAAAGAGTGATTATATCCGGGAAACACTTTCCGCAATTGATGAGGTTTCCGACATCAGCGGTAAGGGCATGATGATCGGAATCGCACTGAAAACGAAGAATGCAGCGGATGTTCTTCAGGAATGTCTGAAAAATGGTTTACTTGTTCTGACAGCAAAAGATCGTGTACGTTTGCTTCCCCCTCTGACGATTACAATGGATGAGGTTCGGGAAGGCATGAAAATTCTGTGTAAAGTACTGGAGGGATAATTTATGGAACTGTATGTAGTGCCGAAAAATGCTGAAAAGTATCATGTGTATGATAAAAAGGAACGAAAGATTTATAGTGTCTCCAAAAAACGATTCGGAAAATCGTGGACGCTTTATGATGCCAGTGATTATGCATTGTACTCCATGATCCAGACGGGAACGGGCAAGAAACCCAGCTTTAAGATCGAATTCAATGATGCACCGTTCATGATGGTTACCTGCAAGTCCATTTATCTCGATCCATCATTGGAGTGCGAAGGGCAGGGTATGAAATTTGCCATCAAGAGCCGTGATCGAAAGAATTTTGAATTGCTGAAAAATGGAACGAAAATCGGCAGTATCACGACGGAAACACAGACAAATAACGAGCAGAAATATTTTATAGATATTGATAATAAGTCGTTTGATGACTACATACCCATGTTTGCAGTATGTGTTGACAAGTGCTTCAGCGGCTTGAATAAATAATACATTGGGGAGGTCTTTTGAGATGAAACATTTACTGAAAATGATGGATCTGAGCCAGCAGGAGATTTTTGAAATTCTGGATCTGGCGGATCAGCTGAAATATCAGACAAAGCATAATATCCCTCATCCGATTCTGGAGGGAAAAACTCTGGGTATGATTTTCCAGAAGGCGTCCACAAGAACCCGTGTTTCTTTTGAAACAGGTATGTACCAGCTTGGCGGTTATCCGCTGTTCCTGTCTGCAAATGATCTGCAGATCGGCAGAGGCGAACCTGTGCAGGATACAGCTCGTGTTCTGTCACGCTATCTGGACGGCATCATGATCCGTACCTTTGCCCAGCAGGAAGTAGAAGATCTGGCGAATTTCGGCAGTATTCCGATTATTAATGGCTTGACCGACTTTGCACACCCCTGTCAGGTGCTGGCTGACCTGCTCACCATCCGTGAGAAGAAGGCAAGCTTTGACGGTCTGAAAATGTGCTACATCGGCGACGGAAATAATATGGCAAATTCCTTGATTGTCGGCTGTCTGAAGGTTGGTATGGCAGTATCCGTTGCCTGCCCTGAGGGCTATCATCCCGATCAGCAGGTTATGGATTTTGCGAATGGTTATGATTGCTTTTCCATCACTGACAAGCCGCTTGAGGCTGCGTCCCATGCGGATGTGATCATCACCGATGTGTGGTCATCCATGGGTATGGAAGCTGAAATTGAAAAGCGTAAGATCGCATTCAAGGGTTATCAGGTAAATGATGATGTGATGGCAGCTGCAAATTCCGGTGCGATCGTGATGCATTGTCTGCCCGCACACCGTGAGGAAGAAATCACAGCAAAGGTGTTTGAAGCTCATGCTGATACTATCTTTGATGAGGCTGAAAACCGTCTGCACGCACAGAAGGCTGTACTCGTGAAGCTCATGGGACAGGAATAAAGAATCAGGGCGTTTCTGAATCAAGAAACGCCCTTAAATTTAATTATAGGTATGCATTTGTGCATATTTGATAAAAAAAACGTACAAAACCATTATAAAACAAGAATTATCCCAAACTTCAAAAATGTGCTTGACAAAAAGGAGAAAGCGTGATATAATAATAAAGCTGTCGAACGAGGGAATAAAACCCACGAAGGACAGGGGAAACACAGGAGCGAGGAAGTTGAGCAAAAAAAACAAAAAAGTTTTTTGAAAAAGTGCTTGACAAACTGAAGCGAATGTGATATAATAGAGTAGTTGCAACGCCGACGGGAGTCGGGGAGTTGTAATGAACTTTGCATCTTGAAAAGTGAACAATGCTAAAAGAAAAACTGGAACCCTAAGATTCCTTTTCTCCTAAAGAAATGAAGGAGAGAAAGA
>JAZOBK010000298.1:0-2617 GCA_045595985.1 Oscillospiraceae bacterium | reverse complement strand
CATCCTTCATAGCAAAGCCTCTTTTCTTGTGATAACCAAATACCTTCCTGCACCGTTCGGTGCTACTCATAGTATACCATATTTTTCCCGTTTATGCAAGTGGGATAATTGAAAAAGGAAGAATCAATCCCTGATAGATTTGGGAATGTCCAAAAACTAAAATTTCTCTTGAGCTTTTCTCCGCCGCAGGCGGACTGAAAGAACACTGAAAACCAGTTTTTCGACAAGCTGCAAACCCTGATGCATGGATTTCTATTAACGATTCACCACGAAAAAATCATGGAATAAATCCATACGGAACTTGCACATTTTGTCGGACAATCACTTAAAATTACTAAAACTGCGTCGGAAAGTGCAAAGGAATCCGTCGCTTTTGCGTCTTGCAAAAGGGATTCGGATGTGCTATACTGTACTTGAAAACGAAGAAGAAGCAAAGCCCGGAAGAAGGAGTTCCGGAAAGGAGTACAGTATGACAAAAGACATGACCAGCGGAAAACCGCTATCCCTGATCCTCAGTTTCTGCATACCCATGGTATTCGGAAACATCCTTCAGCAGTTCTACAACATGGCTGACACGATTATTGTCGGCCGCTGCATCAATTCCAATGCACTGGCAGCACTGGGTGCAACAGGCTCCGTCTGTTTCCTTGTAATAGGCTTCGCAACAGGACTTTGCACGGGACTTTCCATTCCCGTGGCACAGATGTACGGTGCAGGCGATCACAAGGCAATGCGGCGGTATATGTTCAACGCAGCCGTTATCAGCGGAATTGTTTCCCTGCTCCTTACGGTGATCACCATGCTTGGATGCAAGCCCTTGCTGCGGCTGATGCAGACGCCCGACAGCATCATGCAGGATGCACACAGCTACTTATTTGTGATGTTCGCCGGACTGACCGCCACCATTCTTTACAATCTGCTTGCGGGATTTCTCCGTGCTATGGGCGACAGCAAGACACCGCTTGCATTTCTTGCGATTTCTTCCGTGCTGAACATCGGACTGGACTTTCTGATGATCATGGCATTCGACCTCGGTGTTATGGGGGCAGGTCTTGCAACGGTAATTTCGCAGGGTGTTTCGGCAGTTCTATGTCTGATCTACATGAAGAAACACTATGATATTCTTGCATTTGAACGAGATGAATGCAAGCTTCGCAGTGATTACTGCAAAACACTTTGCTCTGTCAGTCTGCCAATGGCATGCCAATTCTCCATCACTGCCATCGGTTCCATCATCATGCAGTCGGCGGTCAATGGTTTTGGCCCGACAGTCATCGCAAGCGTAACAGCAGCAATGAAGATACAGACCATTGTGATCGGCCCGATGGAGTCGCTCGGTATCACGATGGCAACGTATTGCGGGCAGAATCTGGGTGCGGGACGAATCGACCGTATCAGACAGGGACTTTCCTGCAGCATTAAAGTCTGCCTGCTCTATGCACTGGCAGCCATTGCATTCAGTTTCTTCCTCGGGAAATACCTTGTCTACGGATTCGTATCAACGGAAGAAGCGGAATTTTCTGCAATTCTCGAACACGCATCCTATTATCTGCGTGTAAACGGCATTTTCTATCCGACACTTGCAATACTGTTTGTACTGCGTAATTCCCTGCAGGGAATGGGTTACAGCTTCCTGCCAATGAGTGCGGGCATTCTGGAGCTTGTCGCAAGGGTATTTTCGGCATGGATCCTCGTAAAGTTGGCGGGGTATCTCGGTGTATGTCTTGCCAGTCCTGTTGCATGGATCGCAGCGGATATTCTTCTGATTTCCGCGGCTGTGTACGCTTTGGCAAAGCTTCCGAAAAAACTACCGCAGCACGCAAAGGTATGCTGATCGACAAATACTAACAAAATTAGGGTGCTGATATGGTGGACAAACTGTTTCCCCAAACAATCGTCATCTTCGCATCATACAGATGCAGGCTTTGTCGGCTAACGGGAGGTAGAAAATCGTATCAATTCTGATCGGGAAACCTATTAAACCAAGCTCTTTCCTCAAAGTCACGTTTCTTTGGCAAGGATGGTTCTGTTTCGGGAATGCCGACGGGCAAAAAACAAACCAGCTCGTAATTGTCAGGGACGTTCAGAATTTGTGCCATTTGATAACCGATCCTGTCTTCATCCGTGATATGCCCTTCATACCAACAGCTCTGATAGCCAAGCTCCACGATCGCCAAAAGCATATTTTCGATTGCTGCCGAATAATCCTGAACCGCAAAACATCTATCCCTGTATGCATTTATTCTCTGTGTTAACACGCATATCATGGCAGGAGCTGTTTCTCCGGCAGGCGGGTTTATAACATCATGAAGTTTTTGCAGAATTTTGGGATCATCCACTGCAATTAAGCTTGTTGTCTGCTTGTTACAGCCTGACGGAGCGTCAAGCCCTGCTTTCATGATCGTGATCAGATCTTCCCTTGGAACAGGAACAGATTGGTATTTTCCCCTGTAGCTGTGCCTTTGGTTAATGATTTTTATCGCACTCAATGTCGTTGCCTCCATAAATTTATTTTTTTCGATTATTACAGAAAAGTCAATGTCATAGTCGATCGAAGCTATAGGAAAATAAGCCACTTTTGATATAAATCAAAAGTGGCTTTCAACATTTGTATTCC
>JAZOBK010000297.1:0-5047 GCA_045595985.1 Oscillospiraceae bacterium | reverse complement strand
GGCCTCCGACTTTGATCGCTGCATTCCTGCTGCTCTACCATCGTATTTTTGCGGTGACGTTCGACCAGAATTTCTCAAAGGCAACGGGAATTCCCGTGCATATCTACAACATGGTGATCGCCGCACTCATTGCAATCACAGTTGTCATGGGCATGATGCTCATGGGAACGCTGCTGATCTCCAGCCTGATCGTTGTGCCGACGCTGTCGGCAATGCGGCTGTGCCGCAGCTTCAAGGGTGTGGTATGCAGTGCAGTCTGCATTTCCGTAAGCTGCTTTGCAGTGGGATTCTTCACTGCCATCGCACTTGATTTCACCCCCGGTGCAAGCGTGGTCGTGACAAACGTGATCTTCTATCTGATCTGCTGTTTGATAGGGAAGGTGCACGGGAATGAGTGAGGTAAAACAGAAGAATCCAGTGAAAAACAAACTGATAAGGAGAATCCTTTTTAAGTATTCACTTCTATTAGCGTTGGTTTTGGAATTGATATTAATTATATTTTTTATTCTCTCTGTTTCCTATGTTTTTTTTGGACTATCAATCATATCTGCAATAATACTATCATTACTTTGCGGAATATATGATGGTAAATACATTTTCAGTAACTATACAAATCTTGATTATGTAAAGGGTGTCCTACAGTATTTTTCTGAAGAAAAAATGGGATTCTTTGCATATTCAGAATCATTGATATGGTTTTCCGGAATTGTTCAATACTCATATCGTCAAAAAAAAGATGATTATAACGATTATGATCAACTCATAAATGCTTTACATCGAATTTTGAGAAATGAAAATGGATTGTGTTATGCAATTCACTATCAAAATGAATTCATGATTTTGGCAGGCCAGTTATTAAATGAAATGCATTCAACACAAAATTATAATAAAAGAATCGATGACTTTTTAATTCAAACACAAAAATATCCAATACATCATCATAAAAAAACATGGTTTAAAAAAAGTGCATTTCTTGAAAAGTCCACCTTTAAAACTCTCATGGTATACGTTGTTATCATTATAATGCATATCGGTGGATGTCTGTTATTAGGCAATGCCACTGTTCCTTTTAATAATTATGAATTCTGGGGCAATGTTTGCTTGGCCATTCCCAGTGATATTTTATTAATACTTGTGTTCAAAGGTTGGGTGAAAGAAAAAGAGTGAGCAGCGGCAGATTCCAAATCTGCCCTGCACACTACCTGTACTTATCATTGTGCTTTCTTCTCCGACGGCAAATATACCTTTACAGGTGCAGTGCTTTCAGAAAGCATCGCTATTCGATTGGTATCTGTCGGCTTTGGCTCATATACCTTGGTAGGCGGTTCTGTGGTCTGCATAGCAATGTCCTCCCTTACAGATACGGTGTGATACGATCCAGATACTCCTGTTCACGCTGCAGAATCTTCCTGCCCTGTGTTTTCAGTTGATCCGGAATATTCTGATTGCGGTTGAGCACCTGATGAAGCTGCACCATGCCCATATTTGTACCTTCCACCATGAGCTTTGCTGCTTCCTGCACGCTCAGACCGCCGATGCTGTGCATTTTTATGGTCATATCACTGCAAAGCTTTGCAAGCGTTCCCTGTTCCATGGGCTGCTGGTAGACCTGTGCCATTTGTGTGGTAAGCTCCATTTTCTGGGATTCATAATATGCTCGCTGGTCGGAAAGCTCCTGCCGCAGTCCGCTGTCACTGACCTTATCCATCAGGTTGGTAATGCTGTCCGCACCGACAGCGGCATTCTTATAAAAGCCGTTCAGCACGTTTTTTACCGGATTCTTGTCCATATACCTGCTCCTTTCATGGATGCGTTTTTCGGATGACATCCTTATTATGCGGCATCGGACAAAAAATATTCTCATCATTATTCATTGGGAGAAATTTATGAAAGATTATTGTAAAATTCTGGGTTTTGTTGTATTTGCGGAGATTCTCTGCCTGTTCATCAACCTGTCGCTTGCATTTTCCTCGGCACTGCTTTTCCGCATCATCACTGCTGTCTGCACCGTCGGCATTCTCATCGGACTCATGGCACAGGCCGGCTACAGCATTGCCCGTGCCGATAAAAAACTGCAAAAGCAGAATCCGGATGCAGTGAAAGCCGCAAAGCCCTCCATTCTTGCAATGCTGGCAATGTTCCCCTTCCAGCTTTGCTGGATCTTCCTGCTGCTCGCAAAATTCGGGAGCATCGACGGGGAATTCTACCGGTTTTACAAGCTTCTCTGTGCACCGTTTCTGCAGATCTGCAATCTGATCAGTGCCGATGTCTATGCACAGAGCATTCCCATATGGGGAATGGTGATTCTCCAGCTTCTTTGCTGGGTGCCGTTCTTTTCGGTCTGCACGGCGTATCGTATGACGCTCAGAGGAAAGAGTGTGGATGATATGATGTATCAGTAATTGTATTAATTTCACAGACCACCATAAAAACGATACCCCCAAAACGTAGAAATAATAAAGGGGGAATGTTCCATGAAAAAGAAAACAATCATCATCACCGTTTTGAGCATCCTAATTGCATGGTTTGCTGTTTTAACTGTGGATTATGTGAGTGTAATCCAAGAAATGGCTCCCATTTTCTGCATTGAAACGCAGGACTGTCATTACACAGGATTAGGCTATGCATTCGATCGGTACCCGCATCCGATTACGGGAAAAATGGAGTTTGTCATGTATTTGTTCGGGAAAATGGCGTGGAATAATGTTACGAACTGAAAAAGGCTTGTGCAGTCCCATGCACAAGCCCTTTCATTTTACAATTCAAAAACCGCCTTGATGCTGTCATAATGCAGGAAGATCCCCTGCTTTGCGAGTTCCTCAATTTGTGCTCTGTCCGCAAGCATGAAGCCCGTAGTTTCCCGAAGCTGCGGCGTCACATCCTCCTCGGTGAAATCCATCGTAAAACGGTACACATCCACAAAGTAGTTGTCGCCCTTGCTCTCACGGCGATAAGTAAACTGATAACCGCCCTCGGCATTTGCCACGTCCAATCCTGTTTCCTCGAGCACCTCACGGCAGACAGCATCGTAGGATGCCTCCCCTGCGGTCACACCGCCGCCGGATACCTCCCACCAGCCAGGTGCCCAGTGCTTGTCCATGGCACGCTGCGTGATCAGGAATTTTCCGTCGGGACGGCACACCACGCCCAGCACTGTCAGGTGATAGTCACCCTCTGCCATTGTAAAATCGTTTCGCTGCATGGTTCTGCCCGTTCGCTGCTTGTTAATATCATAAATATCCCAGTATTCCATTTTGCTACCTCCATGTATTGGTTTCCCGGACTGCCTGCGGCAATCCGGGATTTTTGATCTGAATATGAGGGGTTATACGGAGAACAGCAGATCCGTGTAGGACGGCATCGGCCAATCCTTGGAAGGCATATTCGTTTCAAGCTCGTCAACCAGCACACGCAGCTTCTGCATTGCGGTAAATACATCGGAACGACAGAATTTCGCTGTTGCTTCATTGCCTCGGATGCTCTGTGAAGCGGTCACCTTATTGTCAAGAATGTCGATCGCCTCGGAAATACTTGCTGTCAGTGCGGAAAGTCCGGACGCAAAGCCCACCTCATAGGCATTGTCAATGCCCAGCTCACGCTTCACGAGGGCAGCGTCACAGATCTCCTTCGTGAAGCGGACAGCCGCCGGCAGGATCTGTTTTCTCGCCATATCCAGCATGGTCAGTGCCTCGATGGTGATGACCTTTGTGTAGTTCTCCAGCAGGATCTCTGTTCTCGATTCGATCTCCACCCTGCTGTAGACCTTGAAGCGTTCAAAGACGGAAACATATTCTTCCCTTGTATATTCCGGAATGCAGTCTACCGTGGAAACGAGATTGGGCAGACCACGCTTTTCCGCTTCGGCGATCCACTCGTTGGAATAGCCATTGCCGTTGAATATGATGCATTTATGTTCCTTGATCGTGCGGATCAGCAGATTCTTCAATGCCTTCTTGAAATCATCCGCCTGTTCCAGCTCATCCGCAAACTGACGAAGCTCCTCGGCTACGATGGTATTCAGGATGGTGTTGGTGCAGGAAATGGAATCGGCAGAGCCGAGCATTC
Organism: Oscillospiraceae bacterium; assembly: GCA_045595985.1. Taxonomy (GTDB): domain Bacteria; phylum Bacillota; class Clostridia; order Oscillospirales; family Ruminococcaceae; genus UBA3855. The sequence goes on along the minus strand of JAZOBK010000297.1, from coordinate 982 downwards.
TGAACTCGAACTTGTTGCCGGTGAAAGCAAACGGGGAGGTTCTGTTTCTGTCCGTCGTATCCTTCTTGAAATTCGGGAGAGCGTCCACACCGATGTCAAATTCCACCGTATTGGAAACATAGGGCTTGCCGCTTTCCAATGCCTCGATCACAGCTTCCAGCTCGCTTCCGATGAAAATGGAAACAATGGCGGGCGGAGCTTCATTGCCGCCGAGTCGGTGATCGTTGCCGGCGGATGCAGCGGACAGTCGCAGCAGCGGAGCGTATTCATGCACGCCCTTGAGGATGGCACAGAGGAATGTCAGAAACTGCATATTCTTCTGCGGAGTTTCGCCCGGATCAATCAGATTCTGACCGTCATTGGAGGTCAGCGACCAGTTATTGTGCTTGCCGGAGCCGTTGATGCCGGCAAAGGGTTTTTCGTGCAGCAGACAAATCAGACCATGCTTGCGTGCGATCTTCTTCATCAGCTCCATTGTCAGCTGGTTGTGATCGGCTGCAATATTGGATGTGGTGAATACGGGAGCCAGCTCATGCTGTGCCGGGGCAGCCTCATTGTGCTTGGTCTTGGCGTAGATGCCCAGCTTCCACAGCTCTCTGTCAAGTTCCTTCATGTAGTCGGAAACACGCTGCTTGATGTTGCCGAAATAATGATCCTCCAGCTCCTGTCCCTTTGGGGGCTTTGCACCGAACAGGGTTCTGCCGGTAACGATCAGGTCCATACGACGGTCGTAGAGGTTTTTGTCGATCAGGAAGTATTCCTGCTCCGCACCCACGGTTGTCATAACATGGGTCGCGGTGGTATTGCCGAACAGCCGCAGAATACGGAGTGCCTGCTCGCCGACCACATTCATGGAACGCAGGAGGGGTGTTTTCTTATCGAGGATCTCGCCCGTATAAGAGCAGAACGCCGTCGGGATGTACAGGGAATCGTCCTTAATGAAGGCATCGGACGTCGGATCCCATGCCGTATATCCTCTTGC
>JAZOBK010000296.1:0-2820 GCA_045595985.1 Oscillospiraceae bacterium | reverse complement strand
CTGGTCGGGAGAACCCGAACCCCTTTGAGGCTGACAGCAGCAGATTGATTGCAATTGCACAAACTGAACGACAAATTGTCGTTGAGTTTGATGATTCCATTCCAAGCAAAAATGTGGTATCCTTGTTGGTTGAAGGATACTCGGAAAGGAGGTCACAGTCATGCATACAAACCCTGTAAGCCGTCAAAACTTACTGCAAAGGAGATGTTGCTGATTTGGAAATTTATGTAAAAGATGACAGACGCATGGTGGAGATTTGGCTGAATCGTCAGGAACAGCAGAATGCAGAAACTGATGCTTGTATCCGAAATGCCGCAAAGGATTTTCACGAAAAGCACTACAAAGTGGCGGTGTTCCGTTCGGGGAGTGCCGACCTGTTTACCTGCACGGACAGCCTGCTGAAAGCAAATCTGTGCATCTGATCTCACGGTGCGGATGCCGCACCGGTACATAGTTTCCAACATTTGTGTGTTGCTGTGAAACACTCGGATATGTTACAATAATAGAGGGCATACCTGCAAAAACATGAACAACATTCAAAAAGAAAGGGGCAACCTATGAGCATTGCATACAGCATTGCGGGCTACTGCCGTATCTCGGTAGATGAGGAACTCGACAGGGACAACACCTCCATCGAGAACCAGAAGTCCATGATTGCGGATTTTGTGAAACGAAAATTCCCCGACTGCTCACTGGATTTTTACGAAGACCGTGACCGCAGCGGCTATACCTTTGAACAGCGTGAGGGATATCAGGAGCTGCGGAAAAAGATGCTGATGAAGGAATACGACATCCTCATCGTCAAGGATTTCTCCCGATTCTCCCGACGCAACAGCAAGGGACTTGTGGAACTTGAGGACTTGCGTGATGCAGGCATGCGCATCATCTCCATCGGGGACAGCATCGACTACCCGACCTATGACGACTGGACAGCCATCCAGTTCCGCTTCCTTATTAACGAAATGCCTGTTACGGACACCTCCAAAAAGGTGAAATCCGTCATCAAACGCAGGCAGGAGGAGGGGCGGTGGATCTGTGCCGTCCCCTACGGCTACGTCATGACGAACCACAAGACCATGCAGTTTGAGGTGGATGAGCCTGCGGCAGAGGTGGTGCGTGAGATTTTCCGACTGTACAACGAGGGCTGGGGCTACAAGAGAATTGCCAACCACCTGACCGACCAGCACATTCCCACGCCACGCATGGCGGAGAAGATGCGTCGTGGGCAGAACGGAGAGGAATGCAGGCTGAAAGTCAAGCGAGAGTGGAGCATTATCACCATCAGCGAGATTTTACAGAATGATTTTTATATCGGCACGCTCCGACAAGGCAAGTACAAGCGGAAGAAGATCAACGGCAGTGAGCAGCGTCAGCACGAAACCGACCATATTGTGTTTGAGAAAAATCACACTGCCATTGTGGAGGATCGGGTATTCGCACAGGCACAGGAACAGCTGAAACACCGGAGTACCGCCCATTACAGAGGTGTGCGGAAATTTGAGAATGTGTATTCCGGCTATCTGTTCTGCGGAGACTGCGGCTCCCCCCTATTCTCCATGAGCCGGAGCGACCTTGCCCCAGCCTACACCTGCGGCACCTATCACAAGCGGGGAACAAAGGGCTGCACCTCCCACCACACAAGGGTGGATATGCTGGATGGTCTTCTGAAAGACTATCTGCGGAAGGTGCGTGAGGGTTCTGCGGAGATGCTGGAACAGCTTCAGACATCCATCGCCAAGGAGAAAACGGAAACGAAATCCAGCCAATCCGTGATTGAAACGCTGGAACAGCAGATTGAGGATGCCCGAACGGAAATCAAGCTCCTCACCAGACAGCAGGCAAGGGATCTGATGAAGCATCCCGAGCGTGCGGACATTCTGGAAGAAATCTATGCCGAGCAGATCGACGACCTGACACTGCGGATTGAGGGACTGCGGAATCAGCTCCAGATGGCGGCGGACAAGCACAACACCATCATTCGTGTGAACCGCACGGCGAAAACGGTGCTGGAGGTATTCGACAACATCCTGAACAAGGACACACTCGCCAAGAGCGACATTGACTTTATCATTCAGAAGATTGTGGTGTACACCGACCGAGTGGAGATTTATCTCAAGCCCGACATTGACAGATTGCTGCAATGCGGCATTCAGATGATACAACAGGAGGAAGCTGCAAATTTTGATTATGGCACCGAGAAGTTCGAAAATACGTCACAAATCGCCCGCATCCGAAACAGCAAGGGCGATATTCTCAGTGTCAATGTTATCAGTGACGGCGACCCCCTCGAAATCTACACAAGCAATGACGGCGAAGTAATTTTCAAGAAATATTCGGCAATCGGAGAGATGAGCGAAAATGCAAATCAGGTGGCGGACATCATGCACAAGCTGGCAGGCTGTCCCGTGGTGGTTTTTGATCGTGACCATGTGGTCGCATCCTCGGGTGTGACGAAAAAGGAATTCAGCGAGCGTCGGGTTTCACCGGAGCTTGAGGAGCTGATGGAATCCCGCAGGCAGTTTTTTGCAGAGGATGCGGAACGCAAATTCTACGCCGTGGAAGGCGTGGAACAGTCCGCACTTGCCTGTATGCCCATCCTGTCCGCAGGCGATGTGACGGGTGCAGTCACATTCCTCTCAAACGGCAGTAAGCAGACCGTTTCTGAATTGCAGAAAAGCCTTGTCAATGCCGCCGCACAGTTTCTTGGCAGACAAATGGAATAGAAATTTCCCCGCGGAGGTGCTGCGAAGTGCCTCCGCTTTGTTCTTGCCACGCAAATCAATTTTATGCCCGATGGGGATGCCGCCCGTACGGGCGGCA
>JAZOBK010000295.1:0-16686 GCA_045595985.1 Oscillospiraceae bacterium | reverse complement strand
CATCGGCATCAACGTGCCGATCGAGGCAGGCATCATGCCCGTGGTGAATGCAGCCCAGATCAACCGCATGGTAAGTCTTTGCGGTGCGAGTCTGCCGAGAAAATTCACCGTCATGATGCAGCGTTTCGGGCACAGTCCCGAGGCGATCCGTGACGCAGGTATCGCCTATGCCGTGGATCAGATCGTGGATCTCGTCGCAAACGGTGTGGACGGCATCCACCTGTACACCATGAACAATCCCTACGTTGCACGCCGCATTACCGAAGCCGTTTCCGGCATTCTGGGCAGAAATCTGTGATGACGCTCACTGCCATCGACCGCCGACAGGCACTTCGCTATGCGGGAATGCAGGGCGATGCGGATACAAATCTTTCCGCACTGATGGATAAATGCGAAAAGCGGCTGCTTTCCGATATTTCCCCAAGATACATATACCGTGTCTGCGAGCTGGATTTTGGCAAAATGGGCATTGCCTGCAAGGGCAGCCGGCTGCTGCTGACGGGTGCGGATATTGCCGCACATCTGGCGGAGTGCACACACGCCGTGCTGCTGTGCGTCACGCTTTCACAGGGTGCTGACCGTGCCGTTCGCATGGCACAGGCGGAGGATGTGACCGCAGGACTTCTCACGGATGCCATGGCAAGTGCCGCCGCCGAACAGGTCTGCGACCTTGCGGAAGCGGAGATTCTGTCGAGATTTCCGAATTTCCACGCAACATGGCGGTTCAGTGCAGGCTATGGAGATCTGCCGCTGGACATTCAGGGGGACTTTCTCGACGCAGTGGACGCCGCACGAAGAATCGGTGTCTGCGTGAGCGAAAGCGGCTTGCTGCTGCCAAGAAAATCTGTTACGGCGATCATCGGGCTTTCGGAAAAGCCCATGGAACGGCACAGAAAGGGCTGTGCTGTGTGTAATCTTGCAAAAACCTGCCCCTATCGGGCGAAAGGAGCACATTGCAAATGACAGTGGAAACGCTTTTACGATCGGGATTTCTGATGCTGGACGGCGGCATGGGCACCATGCTGCAGGCAGGGGGACTTGCCATGGGCGGCATTCCGGAGCTGCTGAATTTCACCCATCCCGAGCTGATACAGAGTATTCACCGTGCCTATATTGACGCAGGTTCGGATGTGATATACACCAATACTTTCGGTGCAAATCGCCTGAAAATGGCGAAAACCGGCAGATCTGTGCAGGAGATCATCGCTGCTGCGATCGGAAATGCCAGAGCCGCCGCAGGGGAGAAAGCCCTTGCTGCCCTCGACATCGGTCCCATTGGACAGCTTCTGGAACCGACGGGAACGCTGAAATTTGAGGAGGCTTATGATATTTTCCGTGAACAGATCGAAGCGGGAAAGGACGCCGACCTCTACATATTTGAAACAATGACCGATCTTCAGGAAGTGCGTGCGGGCGTGCTTGCCGCAAAGGAATGCGGCGACGGCAAGCCGATTTTCGTCACCATGAGCTTTGAGGAAAACGGCAGAACCTTCACAGGCTGCGAAATTTCTGCGATGGCACTGACGCTGGAGGGACTGGGCGTGGACGCCATCGGCGTGAACTGCTCCCTCGGTCCGGAGGAGCTTGTACCGATCGTGCAGGAGCTTTGCCGATGGACGACGCTCCCCGTGATCGTCAAGCCCAATGCAGGGCTGCCCGATCCTGTCACGGGACGGCATGAATTTGCCCCCGAACGCTTCGGCGAATGCATGAAAGCATTCGTGGAGATGGGTGCAGCGATCTTTGGCGGCTGCTGCGGCACAACGCCCGATCACATCCGTGCGGCAGCGACGCAGATTCGCCGGATGCAGCCTGTAAAACGCAGTGTTTCGATTCCTGCGGCGGTATGCTCGGCAAATAAGACGATCATCATCGACTGTCCGAGAACCATCGGCGAGAGGATCAATCCGACGGGCAAAAAACGCTTCAAACAGGCACTTCTGGAACACGATATTGATTATATTCTTGGGCAGGCGATCCAGCAGATACAGGCAGGAGCCGATATTCTGGATGTGAATGTGGGGCTGCCCGACATTGACGAAACCGAAATGATGCAAAGTGCAGTCAAGGCGATCCAGAGCATTACGGATACCCCTTTGCAGCTGGATACCACAAAAGCCGCCGCATTGGAGGCAGGTCTGCGGATCTACAACGGCAAGCCGATCGTGAATTCCGTAAACGGCGAGGAGGAATCGCTCAATACCGTGCTTCCGCTGGTGAAGAAATACGGTGCAGCCGTGGTGGGACTGACGCTGGATAAGGACGGCATCCCGAAAACAGCCGAGGGCAGATTTGCCATTGCCAAGCGGATTCTTGACCGTGCACTGGAACTCGGCATCCGTCGGGAGGACGTGTACATCGACTGTCTGACGCTGACGGCGTCCGCCGAGCAGGAGGGCGTCATGGAAACGCTCAAGGCACTCACCCGTGTCAAAACGGAGCTGGGACTGCGGACGGTGCTTGGTGTGTCGAATATTTCGTTCGGACTGCCAAGCCGTGAGCTTGTGACGAGGACATTCCTGACGATGGCACTGCACGCAGGTCTTGACCTGCCGATCATCAATCCGAACACGGAGAGCATGATGGCGGCAGTGAGAACGTACAAGCTGCTTGCGAATTTTGACAGAAACGCCGTGGAATTCATTGCACATTACGGCGGTGAAACACCTGCGGCACCCGCAGCGGCACCGCAGAATATGACGCTTGGCGAAGCGATTACAGCGGGGCTGAAGCATGAAGCGGGGCAGCTGACTTCCGCACTTTTGCAGGAAATGCCTGCGATGGAGATCGTGAATGCAAAGCTCATTCCTGCACTGGACAGGGCGGGAGCGGAGTTTGAAGCGGGGAAGATCTTCCTGCCGCAGCTGATTTCCGCTGCATCCGCAGCACAGAGTGCGTTTGAGGTTATCAAGGCATCCCTGTGTGAGAACGGTGCGGATACGGTGAGTCGGGGCACGATCGTGATCGCCACCGTCAAGGGTGACATTCACGACATCGGCAAGAACATCGTGAAGGTGCTGCTGGAAAACTATGGCTACAGGGTGATCGACCTCGGTAAGGATGTGCCCTGTGAGGCGGTTGCACAGGCGGCAGCGGAATACCAAGCACCGCTTGTGGGGCTTTCGGCACTGATGACAACGACGCTTCCGTCAATGGAGGAAACCATACGTCTTGTCAAGACACGCTGTCCCGATTGTAAGATCATGGTGGGCGGTGCGGTACTGACAGCGGACTATGCGGAGAAGATCGGTGCGGACTTCTACGCAAAGGACGCAAAGGGTGCTGTGGATATTGCACGCAGTGTAATTGATTGAGATCAGCGGTAACCCGATTCAGGGAATGCATCCGTTTAATAGGAATGCAGCAACAACCGCATTCCCGAACAGCAAACAAAATAAGGAGGAAATCCATGAAAAAGAAACAGGCACTTGCCGCATTTCTGATCACCGCAATGATGATTGCAGCCACGGGCTGCGAGGGCGGCGGCAAGCAGGCAGTAAATTATAAATGGAGCAATGTTGCCATCGGCGGCGGCGGCTATGTCACGGGCATGGTGTACAGTGAAGCCGAGGAAAACCTTGTCTACGCCCGTACTGACATCGGCGGTGCATACCGCTGGGTGGAAGCGGAACAGAGATGGGTTGCCATCACCGATCATCTCGGCTCCGACAACTGGAATCTCATCGGCATTGAGAGCATTGCCGCAGATCCCGTGGACGCAAAGCGAGTGTATGTGCTGGGCGGAACGTATATGGGATCGAACGGTGCAGTTCTGGTTTCCGAGGATTACGGCACAACATGGACGCAGGTGGATATGCCCTTTGAATGCGGCGGCAACTGCTCGGGCAGAGGCACGGGCGAGCGTATGATGGTCAATCCCAAGAACAACAGCGAGATCTACCTCGGCACGAGAAAAGCAGGATTATATAAATCCACGGATTTCGGCAAAACGTGGAACGAGGTGACGAGCTTCCCTGTAAAGGGTGATTATTCGCAGGAAAACAATACCATCGGCATTATGTGGGTGGAATTTGAGCCAAACAGCGGCGATGTTTATGTGGGCGTTGCGGAAACAAACGGCAAGTGCGTCTACCGTTCGTCCGATAACGGTGCAACATGGGAGGCACTGCCCGTATTCCAGCAGGGGCTGTATCCCCTGCAGGCGGATTTCTCCGCAGATGGTACGCTGTATCTTTCCTATTCCGACAACTGCGGCCCGAACATGGCACAGTGCAGTGCGGCGGCGGTTGTGAAATACAAGGACGGGAAGTTCACGGACATCACCCCGAATCTTGACGACGGCAGATACGGCGGATTCGGCGGTATTTCCGTTGATAAGCAGAACCCCGACACCGTGGTGGTCAGCACCCTGTTCTATTGGTCGGATCCGGGCGATAATATCTACCGCACCACCGACGGCGGCAAGACATGGACGGGATTCCATAACACCAAAACGGGCGAAAAGAATTACACAATGGATGTTTCCCGTGCGGACTGGCTCACATGGGGCCGTGACGAAGCCAAGCTCGGCTGGTGGATCACCGACATCAACATCAACCCCTTTAATTCCGATGAAGTGATGTTCGGCACGGGTGCAACCATTTTCACCACGCAGAACATGACCGATCTTGGCAGCGGAACTCCCGTAACCGTGGCGTTTGATGCCTATGGTCTGGAGGAAACCGCCGTGTTCCAGATGATGTCCCCAAATTATAAGGACGGCGAACCGCAGCTCTATTCCATCATGGGCGACCTTACGGGATTCTCCCATCTGGATGTGACCGTAGGCCCCGATGACGCACATTATATGGGCAGTGCGTCGGGCGGTGCAGCGGAGGATCTGGATGCTGCCTATGAAAACGCCAACTGTGCGGTTTATACGATCAAGGATAAAAATCGTCCCGTGTGGTATACCACCGACGGCGGCACATGGGTTTCCGCAGAAGCTCCCGAAAAGGCAGAGGGCGGCAGGGTTTCCATGGCAGCGGACGGCAGCTGCTTTATCTGGACGCCCGGAACTGCGGGGAATTCCAACATCTATCTATTCAATGTGGAAAAAAAGAAGTGGTACTATGTCAAGGGACTCGGCTACGGTGCGGAGATCGCAGCGGACAGAGTCAATCCCAAGAAATTCTACGCAGCCTATAACGGACAGTTCTATGTTTCCACCGATGGCGGTGTGAATTTCACAAAGACGGGGCAGATGGTTTCCGATGGTGTGACGATCTACACCGTCCCGGAACGGGAGGATCATATCTGGCTGTGCAGCGGTACGCTCATGATGGTTTCCGAGGACGGCGGCAAGAGCTTCACCGTCATCAAGGGCAATAACTTCAGTGCGATCGGCTTCGGTGCACCGAAGAATGAAGGGGATTACCCCGTTATTTACGCTATGGGTGAAAGCGGCGAACAGGGTGACGGCATCTACCGTTCCACGGACAAGGCGAAAACATGGGTTCGCATCAATGATGAGCAGCACCTGTTCGGCAACCTCACACCCTTCATTTCCGGCGACGGCAATGTTTACGGCAGAGTGTACTTTGCCACCAACGGCAGAGGCATCGTCATGGGGGACATTGCAGAGTAGCCCATGAAGAACAGAAAAATTGCATATCATCGGATTTTTGGAGCATTGCTCCTGCTGCTCCTCATCATTGCCCTCATCTGGGGCGGCATCACCGCATGGCGGGTTTATACGGGAGAGCTGAAGCTCAATGTTCCCGATCCTGAACAATATCCCGTGAATGGCGTGGACGTGTCACGTTATCAGGGAAATATTGAGTGGGATGTGATCGCCGATCAGGACATCACCTTTGCCTTTATCAAGGCAACCGAAGGCAGTTCCTATCAGGATCCCTGCTTTGCGTACAACTGGGAGCAGTCGCAGCAGAATGATATTTTTGTGGGTGCGTACCATTTCTTCAGCTTTGAAAGCAGCGGGGAAACGCAGGCACAGAATTTCATCAATACCGTGGGGGAGCTGCACGGCAATCTCCCGCCCGTGGTGGATCTGGAATTTTACGGCGATTACAGTGCCGATCCCCTTTCCAAACAGGAAACGAGGGAGATCCTCGACGCACTGCTTGACTCGCTGGAGGAATATTACGGTGTAAAGCCGATTATTTACACCACCACAAAGGCATACTACCAGTATCTCTTTGGCGGTGATTACGTCGATTATCCCTTGTGGATGCGTAACACCTACTTCAAACCCGTGGAGAACTGGGCGTTCTGGCAGTACTCCGACAAGGGTGAGTTGGATGGCTATGACGGCAAGCAGGCGGATAATATTGAAATGTATATCGACCTGAACGTTTATAACGGCAGTTATGAGGAATTTCTCACGGAATTCTCCCTCAGTCCCGTGGAGGTGACGCAATGACGCCATTCCGACTCATTGCCCCCTGCAAGGATTATCTCTGGGGCGGCAGCAAATTACGAGAATACGGCAAGACTTCCGACAGCGAACGCATCGCGGAAAGCTGGGAGCTGTCGTGTCATCCCGACGGCGAAAGTATCATTGCCGACGGTGAATACAAGGGCAGAACGCTCACGGAATTTCTCAAAGACCATCCCGAAGCCTTCGGCACGAATCGGGAGCGATTCGACCGCTTTCCCGTACTCATCAAGCTCATTGACGCAAAGGACGATCTCTCCGTGCAGGTGCATCCCGACAACGAGTACGCTCTGCGTGTGGAGGGCGACTGCGGCAAGACGGAGCTGTGGTATGTCTTGGAGGCTCAGCCGGATGCGGAGCTGATCTATGGCTTTCGGGAGGCAATCACGAAGGAAGAATTCCGCCGTGCCATCGAGGAAAACACACTGCTTGACAGCGTGAATCGTGTTCCCGTGAAAGCAGGCGATGTGGTCCTTATCGAAGCAGGTACGCTCCATGCCATCGGCAAGGGACTTCTCATTGCGGAGATCCAGCAGAATTCCAATATCACCTACCGTGTTTACGACTATGGCAGAATCGGTGCGGATGGAAATCCAAGGGAGCTGCATATTGAAAAAGCACTCGATGTGACGACGCTCACACCCTCTGTCAATTCCGTACCGCCCGATACGGGCATTGCGGGACATCGGATCCTCGGCAGTCTGGAAAGCATATTTGTGAATCTCACAATATTGCAGGACGGCGGTGATCATATTTCGCCATCCCGTTTCCGGCATTTTCTGGTGCTGGAGGGCGAAGCATATTTACGCTGCGGCGAAACGGAATTTCCGCTTGTCAAGGGTACGAGCGTGTTTGTTCCTGCGGATACGCAGCCATTTGCAATCAAAGGTAATTGTTCAGTGATCCAAACACTGATATTATAAGGAGGAAAAATTATGAAATACTACATTGGCATTGACCTCGGCGGCACGAATATCGTTGCAGGCGTGGTAGACGAAAATTACAACATCATTTCCAAGGCAACCACAAGAACCAACTGTCCTCGTCCCGCACAAGAGATTGCGGACGACATGGCTGCAATGGCAATCAAGGCGGTTGAGGAAGCAAAGCTTAGCATGGATGACATTGAGTGGATCGGCATCGGTACGCCCGGTATCGCCAACAGCGAAACAGGCATTATCGAGTATTCCAACAACCTCGGCTTTGAGAACACCCCCATGGCAGAGTATATCCGTAAGCACATCGACAAACCCGTGTTCATCGAAAATGACGCAAATGCGGCAGCATACGGCGAATACGTTGCAGGTGCGGCAAAGGGTGCAAAGAATGCAGTCTGCATCACCCTCGGCACAGGCGTAGGCGGCGGTATCGTCATCGACGGCAAGATCTATTCCGGTTCCAATTTTGCAGGTGCAGAGATCGGCCATACCGTGATTTCCGTGGATGGACCGCAGTGCTCCTGCGGCAGAAAGGGCTGCTTTGAGGTGTTCTCCTCCGCAACCGGTCTTGTCCGCATGACAAAGGAAAAAATGGCAGAATGCCCCGATTCCAAAATGCACGCCCTGACCGCAGAACGCGGCGGAAAGGTTTCCGCAAGAACTGCATTTGACGCAATGCGTATGGATGACGCCGCTGCCAAGGAAGTGGTGGATTTCTACATCAAGTGCCTTGCAGCAGGCATCACCAACACGATCAATACCTTCCAGCCCGACGTGCTCTGTGTGGGCGGCGGCGTGTGCAATGAGGGCGATCCCCTCCTCCTGCCCATGAAGGCGATCGTTGCCAAGGAAGTCTACACCAGAAATTCTCCCAAGAATACCGAAATCGTGATTGCCAAGCTCGGCAATGACGCAGGTCTGATCGGTGCAGCATTCCTCGGTGCTGCAAACCAGTAACTGCTAAAAATTGAAAAAATCTATCTGCCTATGGCACTGCCCGATGTTTACGGGCAGTGCCATACTGTTTTCTGCAATAAAATATGGCGTTTTCCGCAAGAAATGGAAGGGGCAAATGTGGAAATGAATACAAATTGTATAAACATTTTTGATTATTAGTAATTTTAAATAAAAAAACACTTGATTTTTTGTGGATTATATGATATACTATAATAGAACAAGTATAGTTTTGTCATTATGGGACGCCATACATTTCCTGCATCGCCGCAGGCGGCAGGAAGCACTTGTCAGAAGGAGGTAAACCTATGTCATTTATTGATAAATTCAGTGCCAACGTTACCAATGCAGGTAAGATCGTATCACAAAAAGTAAAAAACATATCCGATGTCACGTCCCTCAACAGTGCGGTGAATACAGAAAAACGCAATGTGCAGGATACACTGATGGAGATCGGCAGACTCTATTATGAAAAGCACAAGAACGACCCGAATGCAGAATTTTCCGAGCAGGTTGCGTCCATTCATACGTCCGAGAAGCATATTGCGGAGCTGCAGGCAGAGATCGAGCTGGTTCGTGCAAGAGAACCTGAGCTTGTGCCCGTTCCGGAAGATCCCAAGCCCGTTCAGCCTGCCAAGACGCCGACGGCGATGGTATGTATGCAGTGCGGACATTCCTATGCAGCAAATGTGACTGCGTGCAAGAACTGCGGACAGCCGCTCATACCCCAGTACGGCACATTCCAGAACAAGCCCGCACCCCAGCCCGTAGCGGAAACATGGTACACCGCAGGGCAGGAGCAGCCCGCTGCAGCGGAAACAAAAGCTGACGCACCGACAGCAAGCCGATTCTGTGCGTACTGCGGAAAGCCCTGCACGGAGGGACAGATCTTCTGTGCACACTGCGGTAAAAAATTATAATTTACCTGCACAATTCCGAAAAAACTTTATGCAGAATTGACAAGGTTCACGAAAACTTAACAATATTTGCACAATGTGTAAAAAATAGCGTGGTATAATTATTATGTATTTTTATCTGAATTCTAAAGAAAGGAGACGCCGAAAAACCGGCGGTGAAGATTCTATGAAAAAAGACAACACACAGAAGCAGCACACTCATATTGCCGTCGTTGTTTCTACGCTTGACCAGGAATATCAGAGTGATATTTTGAGCGGAATCCGGCAGTTTGCCTTTGCCAATCATATTACACTGGAGCATTTTGTTGCTTTTGGTAATGTCGGCGGCGATATGCGTCACGACTCGGGCGAATACAATATTTTTGCACTGGCTGATTTTAAGCAATTTGACGGTGTGATTCTTATCATCAATACCATCCAGCTTGCGGACTACATGGAGAATGTACTTTCTCGTGTTCGTGAAGCAGGTATTCCTGCGGTCTGTATTGACAAGGATGTTCCCGATCTGTATTCCATCTGCATTGACAATGAAGCAGCGATGCGTGATATGGTGAATCATTTTGTTCACCACCACGGTTTCCGCCGCATCAACTACATATCCGGTCCGCAGGACAACATCGACAGCATCCAAAGACTGCAGGCTTACCGCAGTGTGCTGGAGCAGAACGGAATTCCCGTAGAGGAGGAACGTATCTATCACGGCAACTTCATTGCCAGAGACGGCAGAGAGGCTGTCAGCCGATTCCTGTGTTCCGAGCTGGAATTTCCGGAGGCGATCGTTTGTGCGAACGACTCCATGGCGATTGCCGCAATGAATGCCCTGACGGCACATGGCGTCAGAGTGCCGGAGGATGTGTCGGTTTCGGGATTTGACTATATCTACAATGCCCGTAATTATTCACCTGCACTGACATCGGTGCAGCGTCCTCTGGAACGTGCAGGACAGCTTGCCTGTCAGAAGATCCTCAATCATATCAGAGGCGTGGAGCAGGAGCGATATACGGTTCTGGAAACACACTGCTGTTTCTCCCAGAGCTGCGGATGCAATGAAACGCACATCATGCCCACGGATGAATTCAAGAAGCAGAATTTCAGTGTGCTGGAATCCTTCTCAAATGATGTAACGATGGTCAGCAAGATGGCAACGGCACTTGCAGAATGCGACAATCTGGAAGAATGCAATGTCATGCTGCAGCGTTATATTCCGGCAATCAGCTGCAAGGAATTCTACCTGTGCCTGTGTGATAGCTGGAAACAGGACATCATGATGGATGAAACGGAAGAAAACTTCCTGATGCATATTCTTTCCCCCGATGATTATATTGTTTCGGGATTCGGAGAATACATTCAGGTGCCCTTTGCCTATAAAAACGGCGAATTCATTCAGGTGCCGGACTTCCATGTGAGCGAGATGCTGCCGGGACTTTTCGATAAACACAATGATCCCGGGAACTATTATTTTGTTCCGCTGCATTTCCGTGAACGCTGCATGGGCTATGCGGTTATCAAGGACAGCGAATTCCCCACATCCAGTAAATTGTTCCACACAACGATCGTGAACATTGCCAATGCTCTTGAGAGTGTGCGGAAGATCATCTGCCTTGACAGAGTTACGCAGAAGCTCAACAAGCTGTACACCATTGATCCCCTTGCGAACATCAACAACCGCAACGGCTTCCGCATCAGCACGCAGCAGCTCTACAGCTACTGCATCAATACGCAGAAGCCCGTCATGCTGATGTTTTTGGATATGGATGGTCTGAAGCAGATCAACGATAATTTCGGACACAAGGAAGGCGACCGAGCCATTGCGACAATGGCGGAGGTGCTGCGTGCAGCCTGCACCAACGGTGAAATTTGCTGCCGTTTCGGCGGTGATGAATTCATCATCTTTGCGGCTGACTACACGAAGGAACGTGCGGAGGCACTGACACGCAAGATAACCCAGATGCTTGAAGAAGTGAACGAAGCCGAGAACCTGCCGTATAAACTGGAAACCAGCAGCGGTTATCATATTGCTGTACCGGATCGCAGTGTGGATCTGTTCCAGCTGACGACCATTGCCGACAATGTGATGTATGCCGAGAAGAAAAAGAAGAAAACTTCCCGCTATCTGAAACGCCGTGCGGAACTGCCCACACAGGGCACAGCTGATTCGCAGAATACGGAAAGCAATACATAAAAACAACTCCCGTTTCGCAAGAAACGGGAGTTTGTCTTGTAGAAAAAGCCTTTTTCTTAGAGATAGGCATCCTGTAATTGCCCCCACCCCAACCCCTCCCCGAGGGGAGGGGCTATAGTTCGGGGACTCCGTCCCCGAACCTCTCTGTGGGGCTTTCGCCCCACTCCCCATGTCATTCTATTTTGCCAGATCCTTGAACGGAATCCACTCCTCCACGACATCGCCTTTGACCTTGCGAATCATGATCATTGGCAGGTGGCTGCCCTCGTAGGGGAGAATCTCGTTGTTCAGACCGCTGTTTTCGAAGCAGATGTAGCCGTCCTCCAGCGGAATGGGAGCTGCACCAAACAGATAGGGCAGTCCATCGGCGGGGACATTGTAGACATACTGGATGATCTCAAGGTTGTTCCGGTCAAAATCGGGAATCTCCGTAAGTGCACCGCTTGCAATATCCACCGTGAAGCCACGGATTCCCGTGCCGTCGCCGCCCGTGCTCGCCGTACACAGAAGCTTTACTTCGCCGTTTTCCCTGTAAGCGGAAAGCCCCACGCCGTTCCATGCGTCCGCACCATGGGCAATGCCTGCATTGTCAAAGGTGTCGGCGATGTTTGCGGAAAATGTGATTTCCCCCTTGTTGAAATCAAAGATGAACAGACCGTCCATGCCCTCGGAGAATACACAGTAATCCTCGTTGCCGTAGATCAGATACGGGAATTCCGAACCGAAATACACACGTCCCATCCATTCCTCGCTTGGGGGGAGGATCTCAAAGGTGGTCGGTGCAAACTCCGTTTGCAGTATCGTGTGTGCGAAGACTTCCAGTGCTGATGGATCTGCAAGCATATAATCCGTGCCGTTAATGACGCCATTGAACAGCTCCATTTTTGAGCCATCTCTGAAATTGATCAGGAAATGCGTAGAGTAGCCGCCATACAGGATTTCATCGCTGCGTTCAACGATCTCCTGTTCACGCAGAAGTTCCAGAAACTTTTCGACCTGCCCTTTGTTCAGCGTAACCAGATCTTCTTCTATTCCATATCCGGAGATCCCGACACGGACAACGAGCAGATCCTCCACGGTAAGCTTTCGGAAAGTGTCGGGAGAGATGTCCGTGGTTTCCTGCCCCACCAGATATTCGCCGTATTTGAGAAGTGTCTGAATCGTACCATCCACCCTGTAGCCCAGACCGTTGAGATAGACCATATCCGACTGCTGGCCGAGGGAGAGTGTCAGTTCCATACCGTCATTCATCGTGATGTGCCATTGCATATAAGCACCCTTGTCAAGCTTCAGATTGCTCTGACGGATGTACGGCGTGAGTTTTGCACGATCAAGAAACTGCGAAATTTCAGATCTTTTCAGTTCTACCCTGTCCATATTCTCAATTTCCACGGACATCTGTGCAATATCCTCCGCCTGCATCGTCAGAAACGGATTATTCTCACTCAAAATCGACAGATTCGTCGTCGAAGCCGTTGCATCCGGCTGCACGGGCGTATCGGGCTGATCGGAAACCGGCAGTCCCCCACGCATCGCATACGGCACAGCGATTGCACCGGCAACAAGCACAAGACAGGCGGCGACAGCGGCAATCCAGCTGAAATTTCTGCGTTTCGGAAGCTCCGTAACATTTTCATCCAGCAAAGCCTCGTCAATATCGCCGATGGCTTCAAATAAATCTTCCCGTTTCATATCGTGAATCCCTCCTGTTCCAGATGCTGACGCAGTTTTGCTCTGATCCTTGCAAGCAGGACGGAGCAGTGATTCTTCGTCAGACCGAGTTGACGGGCGATCTCGCCCATGCTTTTTGCATAGAAATACCGCTGTACAAACAGATTTCGTTCCCGTGAGGGAAGTGCAGCCACAAAGTCGGACAGACATTTGCGAAGTGCACGGTTTTGCAGCTCGCCCTCCACGTCGGTGGTATCTGCCACGCATTCCGCAAGCTCATCAAGCACAGCAGCAATCTCACCGCCGCCGCGTTTTTCACTTGTACGCTGCTTGTATCGGTCAAAAGCGAGATTGCGGACGATTTTTGCACCAAAGAGCTTGAACCGCACGGGCTTCAGCGGCGGTATTGAGTCCCAGATACGCAGCATTGCCTCGTTCAGGCATTCTTCCGTATCCTCGGCATTTTTGAGGATGCTGTCGGCGATCGTGCGGAAATAAACGCCGTATTTCTGCTGCGTTTCGGCAATTGCCGATTCGCTGCGTTCAAAATATAATTCAATAATTCTGCTGTCATCCATTGGCATTCCCTCCTTTCATACAATAGGACGAATTTTCCATGCAAATATTACAGTGTGAAGCTTTTGTATAAAAACTCCCTGCCAATCGGCAGGGAGTTTCAAATTGTATCAATAGCCCTCCATCGGAGGTTCGCCCTGTTCGGGAGCCTGCGTTGCAGGTGCTTCCGTTGCAGGCGGAGCTGTCTGTGATGCCTCTGTTTCCGGAGGTGCGGTCACAGCAGCCGTGGTGGTGGTAGTTTCCGTCGCCGTGGTAGTTTCGGCGGTGGTAGTTTCAGGATTGCTTGCGTAGTAGATCTTCAGGGTGTCATCGCCCGTCAGATCGAACATATCGCCTGCCTCCATATTCAGCTCAATGACCATGCCGGATTCAAACTTGTAATTCGTAACAGCCTCAGTTACATAGAAGTCACGCAGACCGAGTGCGTCCAGTTCCTTTTCGTATTCCTTGAGCGTCTTGCCCTCATACTGTGGAATCTTCACCTTGGACGGTCCCTTGCTGACAACCACCTGCATGGTGATGCCGCTTGTGAACGGTGTACCCGCCTCAATGGACTGCTTGGTGATCAGACCGGCCTTGTGCTCGTCGCTGTACTCATAGGTTGCTTCGAGATAGATCCAGCCCTCTGCTTCAAACTGACGTTTTTTGGTTTCAAAATCCCTGCCGATCAGATCGGGCATAGTGCTGTCGCCGAGGGATTCCGTTGTATCGGAGGTTGCCATCGGATTCTCGGTCACGATGTTGTCCAGCGTTTCAGCGGTGGATGTTGTGGTTTCGATCGGACGGCTGTTATTGTTGCCGGAGAACGGGCCCATATCAAGGAGATTCAGCACAACGATGGCAATGACAAGCAGAACGCAGGTCAGGAGAACACCGATGATGATCGGAATCTTGATGCGGTCGATCATGCTGTCACGATCCTCAACATCGTAATCGTCGTAATCGTCATAGTCATCCTCGTAGCTCGGCTGCGGCGGCTGAACACGCTTCACCTGCTGCGGTCTGGGACGATAGACAGGCTCTGCGGGAATCGGCTTTGGCTCGGGCTCCGCAGGCTGTTCAAACAGCTGTGTTACCAGTTCTGTCACAGTCTGGATTCTGTCCGAACCGAACAGATTCATACCACGCATAATCACACGGGACACATGGCGGGGAATATTGGGATTCATTTCAAACGGTTCACAGAGGTTGTCGTTCTCCATTCGGCCGGGAGCCTCTGTGGGTTTGCAGCCTGTCAGAATGCGGTAGAGCACGGCACAGATGCCGTACACATCCGTCCAAGTACCCTGACGGGTGCTGGGGGCATACTGCTCAGGAGCCGCATAACCGTGGAAAATCTCGCTGGGCAGTTCGGTATGTGCGGTACGCACCGTGGAAATGGAGAATCCGCAAAGGCGAAGCTCGCCCTTGGGTGTGACGTAGATCGTGTCGGGGCTGATGGCACGGTGGATAACGCCGTTGTTGTGCATCAGACTCAGTGTGGTAAAGAAGGGCGGGAACATTTCGGAAACCTGCTTCCATGTCAGCTCGCCTGCGTTATCCTTGAGGAAGTCCACAAGCTTGATGCCCTCCAGATATTCATAAACCGCATAGGTCGTGTTGTTGGTCGCAAACAGATCCAGTGTGGGGTTGATATGCGGCAGACTCCGCATCTGTGCCAGCAGCTTGTTCAGCTCTGTAAATTCCGCCATCAGTGCCTTGTACTGCACAACATGGCTGGGATTTACGCTGATGGTAGCTTTACCCTTGACACGCACGCAGAGTCCCTGCGGCATATATTCACGGATCAGCACCTTGCAGCCGATGGATTTATTATAACCGATGTAGGTTGCACCCTCGCTGTTATGTCCGAGCAATGCACCGACGGCATAGCGTTCGTTGAGAACCGTGCCGGGTGCTATGTAATTCCTGTCATAGGCAGTGCCCTCGGCATAGCCGCAGTTATGGCAGACCTTTTCTGTTTCGGGCTTGAACTGCATACAGCCGTAACAAAGCTTTCTCTCTCCCATTCGTCTGCTCCTTTCCGATAATATGGTAACCTCCTTGCGGAGGGAATGTTCTTATGCAGTGCTTTACAGCCGCAAAATTGCAGCTAAAGAATCAGCACGCCAATTTTCCATTATTATTGTAACAGTTTCCGGAACGAATGTCAACCGTTTTCCGGCTTTGTACCCGACTTCCCCGATGAATTGTATTTATTTTGTAACATTCTTTAATCTTTCGCAATCTAATTGCCGTAATTCGTCATTTTTGGGGATTTTTGAAGATTCCGCCGCATTACACCAACAACGTCCACAAAGCATCCCCGATCAGAACGAGCATACAGAGTGTTCCGACTGCCTGCACAAGCCACGAGCGGGCGTTTTCCTGAAATTTCTGCATCAGCGGATCCAGTCCCTTGACCAGCAGCAGGCTCATCACGCCGAAAATCAGGCTGCTCGGCAGAGAAATTCTCCCCTCAAAATCCAGCCACCAGTGGCTGTAATCCCAGAGGGATCTGCCGAGGATCCATTCAAGCAGGTAGGAGCACACAAGCTCCAGAACTGTCGTGAGGATGACGCTTCCGAAAAACACTGAAGCCCAGTTCTTTCGTTTGTAAAACAGCAAAAGCAGTGCAAGACCGCCGAATCCGTAGATCGGCAGCAGCGGCAGATGCAGCACGCCCCGTTCCTGATAGTAGCCATACATCAGCAGGTACAGCATGATCTCGTATACCCAGCCTGCGAAGCAGCAGATGGTGAATTCCACTGCAAGGCGGCAAATCGTTGTGAATCTTTCCTTGTGCGACATAGGATCACCTCATGAAAGCAAGTTCTTCCTGCGATGCAGAAGAAGGAATTAAGAGTATTCCCCCGCCTGCGGCGGGGGAATACTCACAAAAGCATATACAGTGATGGTGTTTAGCCGAGCTGTGCCAGTTCTTCGTCGGTAGCGAGGCTGATGCCTGCGGCATTGAGAACCTCGGTTGCCTTTACTTCGTCATCCACGTGCAGAACGATGTAAGCACACTTGCCGATAATGGTGATGCAGGCATAGAGGTAGTCGATGTTG
>JAZOBK010000294.1:0-8032 GCA_045595985.1 Oscillospiraceae bacterium | reverse complement strand
AGACCAAGCTCCTGATCCTGCCGTTCCCGAACAATCCAACGGGCGGAATCATGACACGCGAGGATCTGGAGGCGATCGCAGAGGTGCTGCGTGGTACGGACATTATGGTGCTGTCCGACGAGATCTATTCCGAGATGACCTACGGCAGAAAGCACTGTTCGATTGCAGAGCTTGAAGGTATGCATGAGCGTACATTGCTTGTGAACGGCTTTTCAAAGGCATTTGCTATGACGGGCTGGCGTCTTGGCTATCTTTGTGCCCCCGAGCCTGTAATTGCACAGCTTGTAAAGATCCACCAGTATGCGATCATGAGTTCTCCGACCGTGAGCCAGTATGCGGCGATCGAAGCACTGGAGAACTGCGATGATGAAGTACAGCATATGGTGAAGGAATACAATGTCCGCCGCCGTTATCTGGTGGAGGCATTCAATCGCATCGGTCTGACCTGCTTTGAGCCGGAGGGTGCATTCTATGTGTTCCCCTGTATCAAGAGCACGGGGCTGACCAGCGAGGAATTCTGTGCAAGGCTTCTGGAACAGGAGAAAGTGGCAGTGGTTCCCGGCAATGCATTCGGCGACAGCGGTGAGGGCTTTGTGCGTGTATCCTACGCCTATTCCCTCAAGCATCTGATGGAAGCCGTGTCACGAATCGAAAAATTTATCGAAAGTCTGAAGCAGTGAGGAAATCATGAATAAAACAATGAAGCTGCGATGCAACGCCAAGATCAACCTTTCGCTTGACGTTACCGGAAGGCGTGAGGATGGCTATCATACGCTGGAAAGCATTTTTCAGAGCGTTGCGGTATATGATATATTGACAGTTTCCGTACAAGCAGGCAGCGGTATCGTGCTGCGGTGCAATATTCCGGGCTTGCCGAGGGATGAGCGGAATCTCGCTTATCGTGCGGCACAGGCAATGCTGAAGGCATCTGAAAAGTCGTGCAGGGTCACGATCGACCTGCACAAGCACATTCCTTCCGGAGCCGGCATGGGCGGCGGAAGTGCAGATGCGGCGGGCGTGATCTACGCTCTGAACACGCTGATGGAATGCGGCTTTTCCGACGAGAAACTTCGTGAGATCGGGCTCTCGCTGGGTGCGGATGTACCGTTTATGCTGATGGGCGGAACTGCACTTGTGGAGGGCGTGGGAGAAATCCTCACGCCCCTTGCTGCATTGCCGGAGCTGCCCCTTGTCATTCTCAAGGGCAGGCAGAGTATGTCAACTCCCAAGGCGTATGCGGCAATCGACGCACTGGAACATCCCCGACATCCGGACACCGCACGGATGCTCAAAGCCATCCGTGAGCAGGATATTGCACTGCTTACAAAACACTGCGGCAATACCTTTGAGGATGCAGTCATTTTGTCGGATGTGGAACGGGCGAGGGCTGCCCTGCTGGAGGACGGTGCGGAATGTGCTGTCATGACGGGCAGCGGTTCGGCAGTTTTCGGAATCTTTGCCGACAAGCAGCGTGCAGCGGATTGTGCTGCAAAACGCAGGGGCGAATTTGCGTTCGTGCAGGCTTGTACGACTGTTGCGGAGCCGCTTCCGGTGATTTCGGTGCGTTCCGGCAGATATGACAGAAAACATAAGAGACGCAGTCATCAATAAAGCTGTTGTACTGGAGAGTTGAGAAATGAAAAGGAACAGAATCACCGCCTGTCTGCTGGTTTCGGCGATGGCAGTTTCCAGTGGCGGTTCAGTAACAGTTCATGCGGAAAAAAACACGGGCAGTGGTCTGCATATCGGAGCTTTTGAAAGCTATGCGGAATATGAAGCAGCCTGCCGCAGCAGTTTCGTGAGATCACCGCTTGCAGGGGGAGGCGTGTCCCAAAAAGCGGCGTCTGCCGAACTGCCCGAGTCCTATGATATGCGTAAGGACGGCCTTGTCACAAGCGTCAAGGCACAGGGGAATTATGGCGTATGCTGGTCATTTGCGGCGATGCATTCACTGGAGAGCACATTGGTGGCAGACGATCCCGATGTGGATCTTTCCGAGTGGCATCTGGCGTACTATGCCTATTCGGATACGTTCGGATTCCCGGTCAGCGAGGGTACAACGGATCGTGAACGATTTAAAATGGGCGGAAATTTCGAGATCTTAAGCCCCATGCTGACGGGCTGGATCGGGCCGGTTTCCGAGTACAAATTCCCCTATGGTGATTTTTCCGTGCTGGAAACGCAAAAAAACGCCGATGACATCCGCCGTGAAGCGGAATATCATGTGACGGATGCGGTTGAATTTTTTCGTACAGTTCCATCCGGCGAGGAACTGGAAGCAGCTTATGCTGCTGCAAAAGCGGCGATTTATGACGGTCATGCATTGTCGCTGAGCTATTCCGAAAGCGACAGCTACTACAACAATGCGACCGACGCCTATTATTGTCCCAATGAAGGAACGAGCGGCTCCTATCATGCGGTCAGCATTGTGGGATGGGATGACAATTATCCTGCCGACAATTTCAAGTATGATCCCGGCAGTGACGGTGCGTGGCTGTGCAAGAACAGCTGGGGTGCGGATGGCTGTGACGGCGGCTATTTCTGGCTGTCCTATGCCGATCAGTCCGTATATGAGATGTATTATCTGGAAGCGGAAGCCGCACAGCGGCACAGCAGGAATTACCAGCACGATGATTACGGCTGCGGCGTGGCACTGTCCGTCAATGAGAAGGACACCTCTGCGAAAGTGGCAAATGTGTTCAAGGCAGAGAAGGATTCCTATGTGACGGATGTTATGATCTTCACTGCCATGCCAGATGAAGCCTATGAGGTGCAGATTTACGCAAACCTGCGTTATGTGGACGATCCGAGTTCCGGTATTCCTTCGGCGGTCACAAAGGGTGAGCTTGCAAATGTCGGCTACCATACCGTGAAGCTTGACCAGCCCGTGAAAATTACGGAAGGGCAGCGGTTTTCCGTGGTGCTTACCCTCAGCGGTGATCCCGGACAGCACATTGCCTGCGAGGCAACATTTACGAATAAGCACGTGTATCCGGATGGTTCGGAGAAAATTCTGGATTCGTACCTGATTTCCGAGGAGATGATTCGCAGGGATTTCAGTACCGGCGAGAGTTTCTACAGTGCGGACGGCGAAAGCTGGTCGGATATCTACTACGAATACGTGGAGGACGGCAGCTACAGCGATGTGGATGAAAACGGTGTGAAGGTGGAAGTCGTCAGTGAAATGCTGTTCGGCAATCTGTGCCTCAAGGCGTTGACGCAGGATGCTGGTGTTGTGGAGTTTTCAAGTTATCAGAAAGCACTTCCTATCGGAGAGGAGATCACACTGAACACGGTGGACGGCGGTGACATCTACTATGCTGTGAACGGCGGAGCGTATACGCTGTATACAAGCCCGATCGTATTTGACGGTGCAATGACCATTTCCGCCTATGCGGATGGTTTTTCCGAGAAATTTGAACAGCACTATGACGTGCGTGAGGCAAAGCTCAGTGTACTGGGTTACGAGAATGGCAATGAAAAGAGTGAACTCGTTTTCGAGAAAACGGGGCTGCATACTTATGAAGCAGCGTATCAGGGGACTTTGCCGCAGAGCATAAAGCTGATGCCCGTTACCACGGGTAAGGTCGTTTGCGGCGGTAAGACGCTTCCCTCCGGAGAGCTGACGCAGCTTTCGGTGGGGGCTGACGGCAAAAAACAGCTAATGCTGAACGTTTCGGAAAGCGGCATGAAGACGACGAGGTACATTGTGCATTTCACAGGGGCGGATGATTTCACACCGGGCGACGTTGATTTTGACGGTGCTGTGAATGCAAAGGACGCAGCGCAAATTCTGGTGTATGCAGCACTTGCAGGTGCGGGGGACGATACGGTGCAGCCGACCTTGGAATGGCAGCAGCGTGCGGATTTCAACGGCGATGGTGCGATCAACGCCAACGACGCTTCGGAGATTCTGGTGTATGCAGCAGAGCTTGCCGTGAATTGAGTGTTTAACAGAGAAATTGTAGAGGATAAGGATGAGGAGGAATTATGCTTCATTTCATAGAATCGCTGCAGGATGAATCGCTGCAGCTCATTGCGTTTGTCATTGCCATGCTGCTGACGCTTGTGGGAATCAAGGGCTTCGGAAGATTCCTGCCGAAGGATCAGGGGCGTGAATTTGCGGTCAACGGTGCGTTGTCCGTCGGAAAAACCCGTGGTGTCGGCATCATTATGATACTTTCGCTCATTGTGACGAGCATTCTCTGTGTGCCGCTGTCTGTGGAATACATCATTTATCTGGCGGCACTGTTCGTGGAAATGCTCAGCGGCTATCTGGATGACGCATCCGAAAAGCCGTGGGGAGAGCTGAAAAAAGGTCTTATCGACATGGCAGTTTCCGTGGGCGTGTCCGTGACAGTCTACTATTTCCACGGCGGTGAGATCGTACTGCCGCTGCTGAATCTGAGCTTCACCGTACCTGCGGTGCTCTATGTGATTCTGGGAACGATCCTCATCTGGGCAAGCATCAACGTGACCAATTGTGCCGATGGTGTGGATGGTCTGTGCGGCTTGCTTTCCGTGGTAACACTGGCTTCGGCGGCAATCATGCTGCTGCTTGCAGCGGAAATGGGGATGCAGACCATTGTGATCGCCATGCTCGGCGTACTGCTGACCTATCTCTGGTTCAACTGCTCTCCGAGCAGCATACTCATGGGTGACGCAGGTTCCCGAGCTTTGGGATTGCTGATTGCACTGGCGTTCATGGCAGCGGGTGTGCCGGTACTCTGGATTCCGATGGCACTGCTGCTGATCATTGACGGCGGTCTGGGACTGCTCAAGCTTACGGTGCTGCGTGTGCTCAAGGCAAAGAATTTTATGAAGAACATTCGCACCCCCATTCATGACCATGCACGAAAGAACAAGGGTTGGAGCGATACACAGGTTGTCATCCGCTTTACACTCCTTCAGATTTTGATTTGTGGGGCAGCTATTGCAGTGATATTTCTTATGAATTAGAATCACATAAAATCCCCGTCTGTTTTGCAGACGGGGATTTAGTATGTTGAAAAAGGAATTTTCAGTGATCTTCCAGTCCGCCGCAGGCAGACTGGAAGATCATATTTGGTTTGAGCTTTATTTCCTCAACTGAATCTTCGGATGTGCCACTGCACGCTGAAACTGCTGCAGTGCTCTCGAAAGTGCCGCAACGGGCAGACCCACCACATTGTTGTAGTCGCCCTCAATGCTGCGTACCAGCAGGCAGCCATACCCCTGAATTCCGTAGGCACCTGCCTTGTCAAACGGCTCGCCCGTGTCAAGGTACTGTTCAATTTCCGCATCCGTCAGCTCATAGAACGTCACGAGCGTTTCCGTTGTGAATACCGTGCTTTTCTTTCCGCAGTAAAGTGCGGTTCCCGTCATGACCTTGTGCGTTTCGCCCGAAAGTCTGCGGAGCATACGGAATGCGTCCTCACGGTCACGGGGTTTACCCATGATCTCATCCTCCAGCACCACAATGGTGTCACAGCCGATGACAATATCTTCCGGAAACAGCTTCGCCGCCGCCTGTGCCTTAACGTCCGCAAGGAATGACGGTGCAAGCTCCACGGGCATTCCCGCAGGGAGCGTTTCGTCCGCATCCACGGGATGCACGGTGAAATCCTCCGTAATTCGTTTTAAAAGCTCCTGCCGTCTGGGGGAGGCAGATGCCAGTATCAGTCCCATATTGAACCATCCTTTCAAAGCCTTGTAATATTCTTATCATAGCATATTTCTGTGGAAAATGCAAGGAGTTTCGGTTTCGTTTTGAAAAAATCCCTTGCCAAACGCTCTGAAAAATAGTATAATGGAATGAGAAAAACTTTCAAAATGGAGGAACATTATGAAACTGGTGATTCAGCGTGTCACGGAAGCGTCCGTGACAGTGGAACATGAGATCGTCGGCGAGATCGGTAAGGGGTATCTTGTTTTGCTGGGCGTTGGCGAGGAGGATACCGAGGAAACCGCAAAAAAGCTTGCGGACAAGCTGGTCAAGCTGCGGATCTTTTCGGACGAAAACGGCAAAACCAACCTTTCCGTCAGGGATGTGGAGGGAGAAGTACTGGTGATTTCGCAGTTTACGCTCTATGCGGACTGCAAAAAGAATCGCCCCAGCTTCTGCCATGCAGGAAATCCGGAGCTGGCGGAACGTTTGTATGAGGTGTTCATGGAGCACCTGCGGCCGCAGGTCAAGCGTGTGGCACATGGCATTTTCGGAGCGGAAATGCAGGTGCGTCTTTGCAATGACGGGCCGTTTACCGTGCTGCTTGAGGGGTAGGAGGACAGTATGAAAATTGACGATCAGGAGCGATTTGACAGATTCATTGACGCCATCCGCCTGCATCTCATTGTCTGGCGTGAAACGGGCGGCAGCGGCTTTGCGGAATTGTGCGACAAGCTGGAGATTTCCGAGCGAACCGTACGCCGCCGCTACCGCAGCCCCGAAACATTGACGCTTGAGGAATTGTATGCGTGGTGTGAATTGTACGGAAAAGATCCCTGTGAGGTACTGCTCAGGGCATTTGAAGCGGCGAAGAAATAATGCTGTTATTGGAACAGCCCCTTCAGCTTCGCCGTGGACATTCCCGAAAGTTCATATGCGGCATCGAGCATCGCATTGAGATTTTCCTCGCTGTATTCGATTTCCTTGGAGTAATCCTTGGCAATCTGTGCACAGCTTTCAGGGGAGAGCGTACCGCATTCCAGCCAGCGGTCAGCGAACAGACAGCCGATGACGGCAACGCTCACGGCTGCGAGCTTGACACGGGACAAAAATTCCCCGTCGAACGTTCCCTTGAGGAAATACCGCCAGATAAAATAAATCGCAATATTCCGCAGGTATGCAGATGCCTGCGGATTTTCTTTTGCAAAGCGTTCCCTGTTTTCGGAAATTTCCCCAAGACGCTTTTTCGCCGACGCAAGTGTCGGACGCCAGTTTTTGCCGATCACTTCAAGCGTCTGCAAAAATTCCAGTATTTCAGGCATATCCGGCACATCGGCAGGAATTCCTGTAATTTCCTGCGGAAATGCCGACATCCCGTTGTCCAGACATTCCTGACGGTTCTCTGCAAGTTCCAGCATCTTCCCGATGCGTTCGCCGAATGAAAGCTCCTCATCTTGCAGAATGCCGAACAGCTCCTCCCGTACAGAACGCAGACAGGTGCAGAATGATTCGTCGAACGGTTCGCATTCCTCGTCGGGAATTTCGGTTTCCACGACAGTGAAGGGAGCGTCGTCCGTGAGGATGATGCGTGCGGCTTCCTCGCAGCATAGCCCCAGACCGCCCTCCTTTATATTTCCGAACCACTCATAGAAGCGAGGGTGATCACTGCAGATCTGACAGAGGGAGGATTCCCCAAGCTGCAGGATGATGTCGCAGAGATTGTCTGCATTCAGAAACGGGCAGCGTTCCTGTTCGTCGATCTGGAAGTATGCAGTTTCCCCAAAATGAATGCAGGAACGCAGACGTTCACCGAATGTGCCGCATACCAGCTTGTAGGAATCCGCAGTTTCCTTGTCAATGTCAATCTCCCACCCGATGCAGCAGCTGTCCGTGCATGCACCTGCAATGCAGGCGAATCGTTCATAATAGGATGGTACTCTGAAGATCATAATTTACCTCCATAAATACGTTCTTCCAGCCCGCCACAGGCGGGCTGGAAGAACGCTGAAAATAATTTTTCGACAAGTCCAAAGGATTTGTCTATGGAATTTTCAATGATACCTTATGGCGAGTGCACCAGCACTCGCTATTTTGTGACGCTTTGCATCTGTCGGCTTAAATCCTCGATGCCGATCGGGATGCTCTTTGCTAATAGTATAGCATACTTTGTGCAAAAAATCAAGCGTAAGCTCCTTGATCTCACACCCCCGTCATCACCAATAATCCAATGAAGGAAGTGTGCCCGTCCTTATGGACGGGCGTCAATTGATTATCTTGACATCTAATAAGAATCCATGTATAATTGAGATATAGTGGAAGGGACAAGTGCTGCACGAGCTGCTAAAACCTTTAAATTATAGGGCTTTTAGTAGAGTCAAAAGTATTGTG
>JAZOBK010000293.1:0-2766 GCA_045595985.1 Oscillospiraceae bacterium | reverse complement strand
GATTGTTGATGAGGAGATCAAAACACAGCTCTGGGACATTCTTTGCCAACAGGAAAAGATGGACACCTATCAGGGAGGCAGTTGGGGTGGCGGCGGAGATCTTGTCCTGACTGACAAGTACACGGGAGAGATATTCTATGTAGGTTACGGTATCTGGTATGAAAACCATGAGAACGAAGGCGGTCCGAGCTGTTTTGTGATATCCGGTTCGTCCTGCGGCACTGCCTGCAGCTATCCGATTGATTTAGAGAATCGGTTTGAAGAACTTCTCATCGAGGGTGTCAAACGTGAAGAAAACCTTACCCATCAGAAAACTATAGAAACAAGAGGGTATTCAAAGAGTTCCATCGTCCTTGCGAATGTATATATGAACTGGTCGGAGGGATTTCAGTATAACGGAGAAGTGATCGACCTTGAAGGAAATGTATTCACCTTTGATTTCAGTGATGACCCTGATCAAACCATTACATGGGAAGAAGCAGGACAAAGACTCTATGAAATGTATGAGGAATTTGAACTTGAACATATTGGCACAGTAAATGCCGAAGTCATGGAGGAATGCTGGATACGGGGCACCGCAGTGGATCCCCATGCACCCATGACGGAGGAGTATTACGCCCATGATAGGGGACAGCAAACTCTCTGCTTGTTTAATATTGAAACGGGTATATTGATTCCGCTGCGATCTACAGGGGACTATCACAGAGAGCTGCAGGATGATGAAGCTAAGGAAATTGTTCGGTTATATGGTAATATGAAAGACAGTACCCAGGCAAAATAAGCAATCAACTGCAAAATCACTGAAAATAATTATATATATGATTAGGAGACGATCATGAAAAAAACTATAATTATCATTTCCATAGTGCTTTTTGGCATCCTTTCCGCCGGAATCGGATTCATCACCGGACGGCTGACAGCACCGAAGCAGAATCCTCCTGAAATTCCTGTTACCACGACTTTTTACGCCACCATTACTGAAATCTACGATCATTCGATTCTTGTTGAGGGCTTGGAGGTAAACGACATCAACAGCCGAGGTGCATTTGATTTGTCCACGAATGATAACACTGTCTACGAATGGCGTTACACTCCCCTCAGCCGTTCAGAGTTGGAAGTAGGGGATACGATTTCTGTGACATATACAGGTGCAGTGCTGGAAACTTACCCTGCTCAGATTCACGAAGTTTTAAAGATTCAGCTTTTGGACGATGAAATATAAAGAAAACCACCCGCTCTGCGGGTGGTTTTTAAATACATTATGCTTCTGCCATCAGCTGTGACATATCGTACATTCCGGCATCCTGTTTTGCAAGAAATACCGCCGCATTCACTGCACCCACTGCAAACACTTCTTTGGAAGCCGCAGAATGGGAGAGTGTGATCACTTCATCGTGACCGGCAAAAATAATATCATGCTCGCCCACGATCGTGCCGCCGCGGATGGCGTGCATACCAATTTCCTTCGCCTCACGCTTCTGACGCTTGGAATGACGATCGTATACATAATGGTACTTGTTATCCATTTCCTCGTTGATAGCGTCCGCAAGCATCAAAGCTGTACCGCTCGGTGCGTCGATCTTCTGATTGTGGTGCTTCTCCACGATCTCAATGTCAAACTGCCCGCCCAGAATGGAAACTGCTTTCTTTGCAAGCTGTACCAGCAGGTTGATGCCCAGTGACATATTAAAGGAGAAGAACACGGGAATGGAATTGGCTGTTTTTCTGATTTTAGCAATCTGGTCCTCGCTGTAACCGGTTGTTGCCAGCACACAGGGAACACCATTCACCAGACAGTAGTCCAGTAGATCGTCAAGGATTGCGGGATTGGAAAAATCAATCACAACATCGGGCTTTTCCGAAACCTCTGTCAGCTTTGCATAAATCGGAAAATCCGCATACTGCTGTGTGTACAGATCCACACCTGCAGAAACTACGCAGTCCTCACGTCCGGAAATGGCAGCAGCAACTGCGTGCCCCATTTTTCCGTTTGCACCGCTGATGAGAATTTTTACCTGATCCATTGCTTTGTACCTCCCGATACCTATTTAAGATTCAGCATACCGAGCTTCTGCATGGATGCCATGAGTCTTGCAACATTGTCGCTGCTCATTTTTGTCAAGGGCATACGGCATCCGCCCGACGCCATACCCAGCAGGTTCATTGCTTCCTTAACAGGAATCGGATTTACTTCACAGAACAGGGAATTGATCAGATCCAGATACTGAATCTGCATTTCAATTGCAGGCTGAAAATTGTTGTCAAGGCAGTACTGACACATATCATGTGTTTCCTTGGGAAGGATGTTGGAAAGTACAGAAATAACACCCTTTGCACCCAGAGCCATCATGGGAACGATCATATCATCATTACCGCTGTAAATGTCCAGCTTGTCGCCGCAGGCAGCTGCGACCTGTGCAGCATAGCTGATATTGCCGCTTGCTTCCTTGACAGCAACAATGTTCTTATGATTGGACAGTTCCTTGAGGGTATCCACAGTAAAGCCCATGCCTGTACGACCGGGGATATTATAGAGAATGATCGGAATATTCACACTGTTAGCGATCATCGTAAAGTGTGAAATCAGACCTGCCTGTGTAGTCTTGTTATAATAAGGGGTAACCATCAGCAGGGCGTCAGCACCGATCTTTTCCGCTTCAACGGAAAGCTCGATCGCTGTTCTGGTGTCATTGCTGCCGGTTCCTGCAATCACAGGAACACGATGTGCAGTACGCTCTACCGCATAACGGATGCAGGACAGGTGTT
>JAZOBK010000292.1:0-3392 GCA_045595985.1 Oscillospiraceae bacterium | reverse complement strand
GGATACATCACGCACCACCAGTTCTGTCCCTGTGCTTCGCCGATAAGGATACGCAGGGCATCATAATCTCCGGCGGGCATGGTGATCTCCTCGTATTGTTTCTCATCAAAATCCATGTGCACCAGCTGTACACGCACCTGATCATCGCAGCCGTTTTCCGCTACGACAGCCTGTGCCAGCAAACGGATGGTTTCCTGCTGTTCGATGGCTCTTTTTCGGATCTCCTCTGGCGTGTCGCAGCCGTCAAACAGTATTTCCGAATGTTCCAGCAGCGTATCACGCACCTTGAGTTTCAGTGCCTGTGCCTCGTCGGTGTCCGAATCCGCAAGGATGTGCAGCCGCAGCACATCCTCACGGAGCGTTTCGATCCTGTTGGAAAAGTCCGAAAGATTTCCGAAGAAGATCGCACCAATGATACCGAGTACTGCTGCAATTTCAATTTTTCTCATAACGTTTCACCTCAACAGAACTATTGGAAGATTTCGGAAAAATATGCAGCACCGAAAATTTTTTGTAAATCCCTTGCAATTGTGCGTAAAATATTGTATCATGAAAACAAGAGTTATTTCAGTCATTCAAATGAAGAAAGGTGGAAGCATAATGCAGATGTATGATCTGATTCAGAAAACCAGACGGCAGGAACCTCTGACGGCAGAGCAGATCGAATGGATCGTTGACGGTTTCAGCCGTGGGGAAATTCCCGACTATATGATGTCCGCATGGATGATGGCGGTGTGCTGTCAGGGACTGACGGATGCAGAAACCGCAGCCCTTACCCTTGCAATGCGTGATTCGGGCGAATGTCTTTCCATGGAATCCGTGGACGGTGTGACCGTTGACAAGCACAGCACGGGCGGCATCGGCGATAAAACCACCCTGCTCCTTGCTCCCATTGTGGCTGCCTGCGGCGGCTTTGTCCCGAAAATGTCGGGCAGGGGACTGGGCTTTACGGGCGGAACGATCGACAAGCTTGAGAGTATTCCGAATTTTTCCACAAACCTGCCCATGGAACGATTTCTGGAGATTACAAAGGAGATCGGCTGCTGTGTGATCGCACAGAGCGGCAATCTTGTGCCTGCCGACAAAAAAATGTATGCCCTGCGTAATCTGACGGCAGCTGTGGACAGCATTCCGCTGATCTGTTCGAGCATCATGAGCAAAAAGCTTGCACTCGGTGCAGACTGTATTCTGCTGGATGTGAAATTCGGTCACGGTGCGTTTATGAAAACTCCCGAGGATGCAGAGAAGCTTGCCGCTGCTATGGTGGAAGTCGGCAAACGTGCAGGAAAGCAGTGCCGTGCCGTTCTTACCGATATGAATGCTCCCCTCGGTGCCAATGTCGGCAACGCCCTTGAGGTGCTGGAGGTCATCCGCATTCTGCGTGGTGAGGTGAGAAACGATCTTTCCGCACTGTCTGTCACACTGGCTGCACATATGCTTTCGCTTTCCGGTAAGGGAACTGTGGAGGAGTGCACGATAATGGCACAGAATGCACTGGATTCCGGCAAAGCATTGCAGAAGCTGGCGGATATGATCGCAGCACAGGGCGGTGATCCCGCCGTAACGAAGCATCCCGAGCTTTTGCCGCAGACTGCGGCGAAGTATACTGCCGCTGCTGCGGAAAACGGCTATATTGCCTCCATCCGGAGCGAAGAAGTCGGGCTTGCCTGTCTGGAGCTGGGTGCCGGAAGAACGGCAGATTCTTCGGAGATCGACTACGGTGCTGGTGTGGAACTGCTTGCATTCGTCGGCGATGCCGTACAAAAGGGACAGCCACTGTTTACGGTTTACGGAGAATCCGCAGCCCTTTGTGAAAAGGCAGCTGCACGCATTCTGGCGTACATGGAGATTTCGGCGGAAAAGCCGGAGAAATTGCCGCTGCTCTATAAAGTGATCTCGTAGAAATATTTTTTGTGAGCATCCAATATTTTTTCGTCTGGGCTGTTATATAAGTGACGGGCAGCGTCAGAATCAGCAAAAGGAGGAATGGATATGAAAAAAATTGTGCGAAGAATGATGGCATCTGCAATTGCAGTGCTGCTGGCAACACCTGCATTGCCGGTAAATGCGGTGTATCAGAGCAGTGATGAGATCGCATTTGCACTGCGTGCCATCGAAACCGAGGGCTGCGGGTATATTGCCGACGGCAATACTGTGTATGTTTCGCCGAGTGCGGCGGCTGCCGGAACGAGCGTCCGCATTGGTATGTATATTGAGGCGGAATATGCAGATCTTGCGTTCCTGTATGCAAAGCTGCAATCCAATTTCAATATCATCACGTTCAACGAGGAGAGCTATCACAATCCGACGAAAACCTATAGTGACGAAAAGATCACTTATACGCTGTCGGACGGAACAGAGTTTTCGACTCGCTTAAAACCCTATTGTCTGGGAATGATCAACAGTGCGGGCTATTATCAGGCTAACAGCTTTGGCGTGACCAGCAAATTCGACCCCGAAGAGAACAGCATGAATCTCACATGGATGTATGGCTACGGTGATGCTGACTCTACTTCAGCGACATTCTTAGGAAGCCGTTCCGATGAGTTCAGCTTCATCGAATTGGAGCTTGATATTGCACCGGGTACGACAGCAGGATGCTATCCCATTTGTTTTGTGACCGATGACGGTACGGAAATGGGAGCAACGTACCTTACCAGTGATGACAGTGAGAACGGTGAAAGCTTTTATCAGGATATCGTTCCGACGCTGAAGAATCTGGAAATCGTGATTCCTTCCAGTGATTATTTTATTATGGAACATCCTACAGCTTACCGTTGGCTGGATGATCCCACACCCCTGCGGGGTGAGGATTTCTATCCCGAGGGAACGATAATTTATAAGGATACTGCGGAAGGTTTTGTGGCGGAGCCTTTGGATTTCTCCAAACTCTCCTCGAATGTAATCGGCATGACCATTCAGTTCCTGACGGATCCTGACGAATTTATCTGCGGCAATTACTTTGAAATGTACTATGACGGCAAGGTTTTGAATACTCCTGACCATTATAACGGTTCATACTTGTTCAGTACTGTTGTAAGCGGTCTGCGTGGCGATGCCAACAACGATCAGGCGGTGAACGCCAATGATGCGGCGGCAATTCTTGTCTATGCTGCAAGCCGTGGTGCGGGAGAGAATCCCACTTTGTGCGGTGACGATGAATACACAGCATATTTCCTTGCGGATGTCAATGAAGGCTCCAGAAACTGTGGAAACGGCGATGGCACCTCACTTGATGCGACCGACGCAAGTGCCATTCTGACTTATGCGGCAATTGCAGGTTCCGGTGAAACGGCGGACTGGAACGAGATTCTGAAATGATTTTTCGGTAAAAATAAGAGATGAGAGAGTCAGAACCGCCGATGTGTATGGGGGGATTCGGCTTGTCGAAA
>JAZOBK010000291.1:0-2765 GCA_045595985.1 Oscillospiraceae bacterium | reverse complement strand
ACTGGGTAGTCGAGGAAGGATTTGAGGGCTGTTTTGCAGAATATAACCTGTACGAAAACAGATTCAGCAGAGTTCTTGGACTGATCGCATTTACCGGCTATGGCAGTTCGGTTAGAACCTCGCTGGCTTCGTGCCCTGAGTTTACAACAAACGGCATGCTTCCCAAATGCTGGCGCAGAGAAAACGGCATCATCAGGCTTTACAAAGGCGGCACAAGTGGTGCTTCCAACACAGGCAACGAGCCGTATTCGGAATTCTATGCCGCACAGATTGCCGAGGTTCTGGGCATCAATGCGATACCTTACGGACTTTCAAAATGGCAGGGAGAGCTCTGTTCCACCTGTGAGCTGTTCACAAGCAAGGAGCATTCCTTTATTCCTGTGGGCAGACTTGTCACCAAAGGCGGTATGAAAGCTGTTCGGGAATATTATGAATCACTGGGCGAGGAATTCATCCATGCACTGGATGATATGCTGGTGCTCGATGCAATCATATGCAATGTGGACAGACACTTTGGTAACTTCGGTTTTATGGTTGATAATCGTACCAATAAAATCACTGCCCCTGCACCGCTGTTTGATCACGGAAATTCGCTTTTCAATCTTGCAGGCAGGGATGCTCTCCTTTCCGATAAAGCACTGGAGAATTATGCCGATACGCTTGTTCCTTGCGTGTATGATGACTTCATCGGCACAGCGAAAAAGGTTCTGGACAGCAGGCACAGGGACGGACTTCGCAGACTGCTCGACTTCCGTTTCAAGCGTCATTCAAGATATAACCTCGACAGCAAACGTCTGAAGCTTATTGAGGAACAAATTCACAAAAGGGTGAAGGAATTGCTTGGAGCATAAAAGGGATTCTGTTTTCCTTCAACGAAGTGTTAGTCTCTAATTCAGGTGCACAACAATATGAGCTGCATTGCCATGCAATTATCCCGCACAGCAATGCAGCCTTTTTATATTTACTTCCCTGCTTCACCGCAGTACATCATCCGCAGTGTCGCCTTACCGATGAGATACACGCCCGTGAGCATATCATCGCCTACTGCATACATGGGAGGAAGGTGTTTCAGATCCTTCACATCCTCACAGACCATGACAGAATTTTTCTCTGCTTCGCCTCCACCAAGCACAGCGGCGTAAATACGTTAAAAATAACGTGTTTACGCTGTTTTTATTTTTGAAAAGTATGATATAAATGGAAAAAACCGCCTGATTTTCAGGCGGTTTCTCCATATCTTTTCGATTTTTATTTTACCGGCAGTTCATCCAGAAGACGTACAAGATATTTCAGAATGTTCAGGGAATCGGCAGTGGAAGGCTTGCCATCCAGATCAACGTCGGCATTTTTCTGTCCCTTTTCGGTGAGCTTTAAATTGCCGAGCAGATTTCTGTTCAGAACGATAACATCAAGTACATCGACTTCACCGTTGCAATCCGCATCGCCATACAGCACAGTGGGGGGCAGTGTTTCTCCTGCGGTGCCGTCCGGCTCCACGCCGCCTACCAGCTCACCGTCCACATAAACTGTGATCTTATCAGTACGGACAGCTGCATCATTGTCATCCTCAAAGGAAATCAGATCCTCATAGCTGTAGTCATTGGAAGAATCCCATGTGGTCGTGTAGGTCTCTGGATTGATTTTATTAATCAGACGGAACTGGAATACACGGCTGCCATAGAACAGGCAGTCCTTCCAATTTACCTCGACGTAGTAGGTGCCATTATCATCATACTTGATCGGATCGGAAACAGTCGCATGGCTCTTACCATTTGTCATTGCATCTTCTGCATCATAGTCCACACAGCATTCTACAAAGGTCTCATCCTCACCTATATCGTACAATTCCTGAATATTGAAGTAGTAGCGGCACGAAATATCATCCATGAACCTTGGAGGATTGGTTGTGTTGTTGTGGATCACAACCTTGACCTGAAGTCCAGCCTCGGTTTCTTGATTCTTTGCAGCGGTTACATAAATCTCAGGATGGCTCTCGACAACACCTTCCTCTTTGGGCTTGGACATATCCCAGTCAGGGATGATGTAGTTCTTATCCTCAAGCTCCTTACCCTTAGCACCATAGAAGTGATACAATCCGGCAAGATCGCCGCAGAATCCAGCATTATAGTCATCCGTAACCTCATTATAGATGTAATCCTTGGTTTCATCGTGATGATAGTCCTTCAGATCGGGACCGCCGACCAGTGCACCGTAGAGCATATTCTCTGAACCGATCGGATTCTCCTGCGACTGTGTTGCGGAGCAGTGTGCTGCACGGTGGTGCGGCAGGCTTGCATAGCTGTTTCCATAGCCGACTTCATAAGCATAGCCCATCGGGTTATCGCCAAGGATATACTCCATCTGGCGTTTTGCCCACGGCAGGAACACATCATCGCCCGTGGTCTTGGCATAAACGCACGCACACAGTCCGGCTGCCGTATTGTAACGTGCGGAGCCGTATTCCGATACAACTGCCCAGCCATTCGGGGATTTTGCAATAAAGTCGCCGCTGGATTGGCTGTCGGGAAGATCCGGAATCTGGTCACAGGTCATGGGTGTATTCCAGAGCGTGTCGTCCAGACCGAAGAACTTATGGCTGTGTACCGGCTCATAGCCCCAGTTGGAGCTGTCAATGGTCGAAGAACATCCCGACCAGAATTCAAGATTGTAGCGGAAAATATACCAGTCGCGTGCAAGATTTGTCACAGGAGCAAGCTTTGCAAATACGCCGCCCCAGACAGTATCCCAGCAGTGTACCCAGATAT
>JAZOBK010000290.1:0-16746 GCA_045595985.1 Oscillospiraceae bacterium | reverse complement strand
GTTCTTCCAGCCCGCCTGCGGCGGGCTGGAAGGACGCTAAAAACTACTTTTTCGCAAGCTGATGGCACATCTTACGATGTGCCATTTTGTCATTATTCGGCGGATTCCTCCGCAGCTGTTCCGAACTGCTCAATGAATTTTTGGAGTGCCGGGAATGCGATGTCGTAATTCTTCTGCATCTTTTCCTTGAAATCAAAAGTATCCTTCACCTCGCGGATACCGATGTAGATGTCCTCATCCAGTGCTTCCTCCCAGCCCACAGCCTCTGCAAACTTTGTATCGGACAGATAGAAACGCATCGCCTCCGTCTGCGTATATTGTCCGAAGAAAGGCTCTAAATCCTCCAGCGTACTGTCGGGCACGATGAATTTATCGGCATCGCTGTCGGAAATGACGATTAGCGACTCGCCCATCTGAAATTCCGCAAACAGCTTTTGCGTATCACCGGAAAAGGCATTGATCGTCGTTGCATCTTCCGATGCGGGAATGTAATACACATCCACGGAAACCTTGCCGTCACCGTTTTCATCCTCAATATACTGTTCAAACAGTGCACTGATCTGGGGTGAACAAACTGCATTGAAATAAGCATTATCTGAAACCAGCAGCACGACCAGATCGGGACGTACCATCGTGACTGTCTGATATACCAGAAATCCCACAACTACCGCAAGAAATCCCGCAATTCCCATCCACCATTTGTTGTGATAGATAAAATTGCCGATCTTCTGCCCGATGGTATATTTCTTCTGTTCCTCCTGCTCCTCGTGAATG
The DNA here is from genome assembly GCA_045595985.1 of Oscillospiraceae bacterium. Classification (GTDB taxonomy): domain Bacteria; phylum Bacillota; class Clostridia; order Oscillospirales; family Ruminococcaceae; genus UBA3855. Next base: position 15,972 of record JAZOBK010000290.1, on the reverse strand, counting down.
GTTTCGCTCTCATCAATCACACCCTGTTTCAGGCGGATCAGCTCAAGCCGTTCCTCACGCAGCTGCTTTTCATAGGCGATCTTACGTTCTTCCTCTGTCTGACGTGCAAACTCCCGAGATTTTTCTTCCTCCTGACGAAGCTGTTCCATCTCACGGGCAATGTCAAGGACGCTTTTTTCTTTTGGTTTCTTTTCGTTGCTTTTGCTCATAGCTCCTACTCCTTTGTCAGGTCAAGCAGTGCATTATACACCGCATCCATCATATCTGCAGACGGCTGATGACCGCAGTTCTCAATGACTCTGCACTGCAGATTGGAATTGCTGCTGTTTTCTGTGATTTCCTGCACATATTCCGTTGCTGCCACAATGTCCGTATCTCCTTGCAGCATCACATAGGGGACTTTCATCTTCCGCAGGACATCGGACAGATTCAATGTCAGAATTTCCTTCCACAGCGAAAGATTCCCCAGATAGCCGTTCATCATGATTGCCTTAAAATCTTTGAATTCGTAGTCCGGACTTGTCATCAGCCCGAAGATCATGCCGCCCATGGGGGCTTTTTTGCCGTTGGGGTTGGTATAGCCGTATGTATATTTGCGGACACTGCCGGAGATCAGCTGCATATCCTTATCAGTGATCTGCTCAATGCGGATGTTCCGGATCCTTGCAAGCTTCTCCGCAGGGAGCTTTGACTGCTCCAGTGCACGGTATACAATGTCATTGAAGAATACATTCCGCACGATCTGACCACAGCTCAGCACTCCGTCAACCGGCTCCTGCTCCATAACCAATGCACTGAGGATGGAACCCCATGATGTGGAAAACAGGAAAATGCGATTTCCCGGAAAGAGCTGCTTTACTTTCCAAATCAGGTCGGCGGTCATATCCACAAATTTTGCGATTGTAAAGCTGTCATCAATGGGATGGTTATTGATACCGCAGCCGAGCTGATCCCAGTAGACCATAATGAATTGATCCGTGAACGCAGGAAAAAGTCCGCGGCATCCCACAGAAAACGGAATCGGTGTTCCCGACCCGCCATGCAGTGTAATAACGACCGGAAGCTTCCGGCTCTTTCCCTCGATCAGCACTTTCTGCGGAAAGCCGCCAAGGGTAAATGTATGCAGCTCTGAAATTTCATTGCTTTTTATGACATCTTTCCGCTTCATAAATCCTCCTGCACAAAAGGACAGACCTCTCCCGAAGTCCGTCCCCAGCAGCGAACCGCCGCCGGTGAGCGGATTACTCTGGGCTGTGCCCAAAGAAATCCCAATTCGGCATTGGCTCTGTTATTTTCTTATTCTTCCGTTTCAGCTTCTTCCTTGGTTCTTCCGCTGTTTGCAGGAATGGGCTTCATTGTGGGGAACAGCAGGACATCACGAATGGAGGGGCTGTCTGTGAGCAGCATTACCAGTCTGTCCACACCGAAACCCAGGCCGCCCGTAGGAGGCAGACCGTATTCCAGTGCAGTTACAAAGTCCTCGTCCACTTCACCCGTCATATCGCCAAGTGCACGTCTTGCTTCCACCTGCTTGACAAAACGCTCCTTCTGGTCGATCGGATCGTTCAGCTCAGAGAACGCATTACCCATCTCTCTTGCGTAGATGAAATATTCAAAACGCTCTGTAAATGCGGGATTGGAAGGCTTACGCTTTGCCAGCGGAGAATTCTCCACAGGATAATCGTAGATAATCGTCGGCTGGATCAGCTTTTCCTCAACGAATGCATCAAAGAATGCAATCAGTACATGGCCCTTGGTTGCATTCTCGCCCTCGTCGACCTCAACGTGATGTGCCTTCGCACAAGCTCTTGCATCCTCATCGGTTGCCCAGTCATTGTAGTCAACGCCTGCATATTCCTTGACAGACTCAATCATGGTCATACGCTTCCAGGGCTTGCCGATTTCAATGTCGATCCCCTGATAGGTAACGGTATCACTGCCGCACACCTTCATGGCGATGGTGCGGTACATATTCTCGATCAGATCCATCATACCGATATAATCCGTATAAGCCTGATACATTTCGACTGTCGTGAACTCCGGATTATGGGAAGTATCCATACCCTCGTTGCGGAAGATTCTGCCCACCTCATACACACGGTCAAAGCCGCCGACGATCAGCTTCTTGAGGTTCAGTTCTGTTTCGATACGCAGGAACATATCCATGTCCAGCGTGTTATGATGTGTCACAAACGGTCTTGCCGCAGCTGCGATCTGGATGGGAAGCAGAACAGGAGTTTCCACCTCGATATAGCCAATGCCATCAAGGTAATTGCGGATCTCTCTCATGATCTGGCTGCGTTTCACAAATGTATCCTTTACCTGCGGATTGCAGATCAGGTCAAGGTAACGCTGACGATAACGCATATCCTGATCCTTCAGACCATGCCACTTCTCGGGGAGGGGCAGCAGGGACTTTGAAAGGAGCGTTACCTTCTTGGCGTGCACGGAAATCTCGCCCATGCGTGTACGGAATACGAAGCCCTCAACGCCGATGACATCGCCGATGTCCCACTTCTTGAATGCCTCAAAAGCCTCCTTGCCGATTTCGTTCATACGAACATAAACCTGCATTCTGTCGGTATGATCACGGACATCAATGAAGTTTGCCTTACCCATATTACGCCAGCTCATGATTCTGCCGGCAATGAAAATAGTTTCACCGGCGATTTCATCCAGACCTGCCTTGATCTTCTCCTCATCGCCGTCAGCAGCTTCCATCACTGCCTTTTCTCTTTCCTCATAGCTTGCACGCAGCTGTGCGTTATGAATGGAAACGGGGAAGCTTGTCAGTGCAAACGGATCCTCACCCTTTGCCTGGAGCTCCTCCAGCTTATCCACACGAATCTGCCGCAGGGAATTGGTATCCTGCTGCAGCTCATCCAATACATTCTGTTCTTCCTGCATATATTTCACCCTTGCACTTTAATACTCTGATTCTTACTTGGAAATTTCCAATACTTCAAACTTCAGCTCGCCTGCCGGAACATCAACTGTGAATACATCACCCAGCTTCTTCTTCATGGCAGCCTTGCCAATGGGGGATTCATCAGAAATCTTATGCTCCTTGAAGTTCGCTTCCGTTGTGCCGACGATCTTCAGCTTTTCCACCTTGCCGTCACTCAGTCTACGAAGTGTGATGACAGAACCAACGCCGATCTCGTCCACAGAGATATTCTCATCATCCACAACCTCCGCGTTGTCCACCATTGCCTGCAGTTCTGCGATCTTGCCTTCCAGAATTGCCTGCTCATTTTTCGCCTCGTCATACTCAGCATTTTCAGAGAGGTCACCATAGGAACGTGCTTCTTTCAGTTTCTGTGCCACTTCCTGACGCTTGACAGTGATCAGATATGTCAGATCCTGCTGGAGTTTTTCGTAGCCCTCACGGGAAATTTGCATTTTAGCCATGATTCTGCTCCTATTCTATTTCAAATGTTTTTTTCGGAAACGCCCTGTCAGCATTTCCTCAGAAAACCCATGTTTTCTGTATCCTTATTATTATAGTATATTTCCGCCGGATTGTCAAGTGAATTGCGAAAAATTGGAAAAATCGCTGTATTGTCGAATGACAATACAGCGAATCATGTCAAAAAAGCTCACCGCAGCAGCTCCATAGCTGCCGCAAGCTGCGGATCGGTTTGGGGATCTACATTGCTGATCACCGTTTCCTCCCCTGCCGCAACCTCCTGATCCGGCACAACGCCAACGCCGTGGTAGCAATCCGAACGTGTGGTCTGGTACGTCGCTATCGTCAGCGTCAGCCCGCTGCCGTCTTCAAGGGAAGTCGTGATCTGCATAATACCCTTGCCGAAGGTCGTTTCACCCACGAGCTTTGCCTTACCGAAATCACGCAGGGACGCAGCAAACAGTTCCGCAGCACTTGCCGAGTTTCCATTCACCAGAACGACCATCGGAATGTCCAGTGCGTCCGCATCGGAATGCACCACTGTATCCGTACTGCCATCCTGATAGGTTGCAATTGCAATTTCTCCCTCGGGAAGCAGCGGATCAAGGATCTCCTCAAGTGAACGCAGCAAACCGCCGCCGTTGTTCCGCACATCGAAAATCATTGCAGTTGCACCGTTCGCCAGCAGCTCATCCAGAGTTTCCCGAAACTGTGCACTTGTGTTGTCACGGAAATTACTGATGGAAATATAGCCGATATTCCTTGTCAGCAGTCTGCCCTTTACCGTCTTGACATCAAATGTCTTACGCACGATGGTGTAATTTCTCTCCACGTCGCCGCGGCGTATTCTGATCGTGACTCTGGTATCCGCCTCACCCTTGATCATGTCAACAGCCTGATCAAATGTGAGTTCCGATACGTCCTGATTCCCAACGCCAACAATAACGTCATTCGCTTTCAGACCTGCCTCCTCTGCAGGAGAACCCTCCTGCACCTCGGTGATCAGGATGCAGCCATCCTCCTGCCACTGGGCAGTTACACCGATACCGACCGCTGTACCCGATTCCTTTTCGACAAGCGTCGCATACTCCTGCGGCGTCAGATACTGCGAATAGGGATCCTGCAGTCCCGCCACATAGCCTTTCAGCATACCATTCATCATGGAATCCTCATCCAGATCGGTATAATAATGCTTGCGGACATAGGTATCCAGCATTTCAAGACGCTCATACTTCGCAGCCTTTTCCTTGACTGCCTGCACCTTTTCATTAAAGTGCCGGAGCGAGAAAAATGACGTCACAATGAAAGTAACCGCCGCAACCAATGCTGCAATGCTGATGGTCAGACCAAGACTGATTTTTTTATTCATAGACTCCGGATACCGCTCCTTTCAAAACAAGGACTGCGTTTTTCAGCCCGCCTGCAGCAGACTGAGAAACGTATTTATGAGCTTTCCCCCGCCTTGGCGGAAGAAAGCTCAAGAAAATTTGTCTTAATAGTTCAGATAATTACCGGGATTCACAGCTGCACCGTTCTTACGAATCTCAAAATGCAGATGGAAGCCGGTGGAATGTCCCGTACAGCCAACCTTACCGAGTGACTGGCCCTTGCTGACACGCTGACCAACGGAAACGTTGACCGTCTGCATATGTGCATACATCGTGGAATATCCGTCACCGTGGGATACGAGGACATAATTTCCGTAACCATTGCCGCAGCAATTTCTGCTCTTGGGATAGTTATGGCTGCATCCCGTGGATACGCCAATGACTGTACCCGCTCTGGACGCTACAATGGTCGCACCCGCATTCTGGGCAATGTCATAGCCCTTGTGCATTCTGCCCCAGCGTGTGCCGTAATAGCTGGATATGTAATAATGTCCCGGACAGGGCCACCCGAAGGATGTTCCCGTATATCCGCCATTATTATTGTTATTATTATTGTTGTTATTATTGTTCTGATTCTGCTGTTGTTGTTGCTGTTGTTGCTGCTGTTTTTTCTCCTCTTCTTCCTTACGCTTGCGTTCTTCCTCCTCTTTACGCTTGCGTTCTTCCTCCTCTGCACGACGAATCTGCTCCAGGATCTCCTTCTCGGCAGCATCCAGACGGTCGTTATCCGCCTGTTTCTCCTCGATGGACTGATTCAGCTTTGCTTCCTCCGCTGCCAGACGGTCGATCTCTGCCTGCGTCTGTCTTACGGATTCCTGCAGATCATCCATCGCATCCTGCATTTCGTCCCGCTTTTCTTCGGCTTCAGCCTTTGCGGTTTCCAGCTCTGCCATCTGTGTATTCAGTGTTTCCAGATTGGTATTATAGGATTCCAGCTGATCCTTTAAATTATTTACCAGCTCGTCATCATGCCTTGCCACGCAGGAAATCAGCTCATACTTTGACAGCAGATCGTAGAAATCCGTTGCACCCACAAGTGCGGACGCAAGGCTGTCATTACCATTGACATACATCGCACGCAGACGAAGCTTGAAGGTTTCCAGACCCTCGGCAATGTCAATTTCCTGCTGTGCGATCACATCCTTCAGATCTGCGATCTCAATATCCAGATTATAGATATTCTCATTAAGAGTTTCCAGCTCGGTATCCAGAATCAGCATATTGTCCTGCAATGCGTCAATTTTTTTCTGCAATGCATTCTGATAGCTTTTCTGATTCTTCTGATCCTTTTCAAACTGTGCAAGCTGCTGCTCAAATTCTTTGATCTTTTTGTTATTCGCCTGCTTCTGTGCTTCCAGCTCAGCGATGGTCGCACTTTCCGCATTCTGAACTCTGACAAATGATTGTGAAGCCATTCCGGTACAGCACAGCATTGCCAGACATACGGCAACCGCTTTCATTCCAAATCGTCTCATACTCCGCCTTTCGCAGAATTCACCTTCCTTATACGTTGATATGACGTCTTGTACAGATGACACTTCCCAATGCACCGATCAGTGCACCACCCAGAACGTAGGCAAGTGTTACCTCGATGTAGATTTCACTGAATTGAATGATACTTCCCATACCAATGATGCTCAGCAGAGCAACCTGATCCTGAAGGATGCCAACCAGTGCGTCATACAAGAGCCATGTAATGACCAGTGCACTGCATCCTGCCAGAAATCCCGTTACCATGCCCTCCACGAAGAACGGAAGGCGGATGAAGGCGTTGGTTGCACCAACATACTTCATGATCTGAATTTCCTCACGACGTGCGAATACGCTCGCCTTTGTCGTATTGGAAATAATTACCATAGACACAATGATCATTGCGAAAATAATCGCACCCATCACCCATGTCAGAATGGTTCGCAGCTGCAGCAGGATATTGACAAAATCGTAAGGTGCACGGATGGAATAGATGTGATCCATCTGCTCGATCTGTGCGATCGTATTTGCAATTTCGCCGATGTCACGCACTTTCAGCCGATACGCATCGACAAGGGGATTGTCATCGCCCAAGGATTCAAACAGCACCTCATATTCTGCCATGCTGCTCTTGAGGGATTCAAACGCTTCCTCCTTGGAATAGAAGTTCGCCTCTGTGACATTTGCCATCGCCTCAAGCTTCTTGCCAATTTCCTCAAGCATTGCATCGTTCGTATCATCATCCAGATAAACGATGACCTCGTTTTTGGATTCGATACCGCCAATGATGGAATTGACATTATAATAGGCAAGAACGGACAGCCCCACAAGCAGCAGGGATACCAGAAGTACGCAGAATGAGGCAAATGCCATCATACGGTTCTTCCAGACATTATCAATGCCCTGTTCTACCAGATATTTCACACCACTAAGCTTCATTTGTGCCTCCAATCACCTCATCGAACACGACCTCGCCCTGTGTAATATTGATGATGCGTCCGCCGAAATGGCGTACAAGATCGTGTTCATGCGTTACCATCAGAATGGTGGTTCCGCATTCATTGATGCCTTTGAGGAGTTCTACAATTTCATAGGAAAGCTCGGGGTCGATATTTCCCGTGGGCTCGTCGGCAATAATGAGCTTCGGGTCGTTGACCAATGCTCTTGCGATCGCAACACGCTGCTTTTCGCCGCCGGAAAGCTCATTCGGGTAGGAATTCGCCTTTGCCTGCAGTCCGACCAGACTGATCACATACGGTACACGCTTACGGATGTACTTGCGTGGTGCGTCAATTACACGCAGCACAAATGCCACGTTCTCATACACCGTCATGGACGGAATCAGACGGAAATCCTGAAATACAAAGCCAATCGTACGGCGGAATTCCGGAATTTTTCTTTTCGTTAATGTGTTCAGATTGTAACCGTTGACAATAACGGAACCACTGGTTGCATCAATTTCTTTCAGAATCAGTTTGATCATGGTGCTTTTGCCGGCACCGGATGAACCGACAACAAATGCAAAGTCGCCGTCATTGATTTTCAGACTGACATTGTTCAGTGCATCCACACCGGTACTTGCATATGTTACGGACACATTCTTTAACTCAACCATCGAAAGAAGTGCACCTTCCTTTCTTTTCTTCATCGCCGGTTTCACCGGATAAAGAGTTTGCCCGACACGCCGGTGAAAGTGTGTCAGGCAAAGAAATGCAATCTTTAAATCAGAACTTCACAGGGTTTGCCTGAAGATATTTTTTCACCATAAGTGCAATCTTGAAAATGATTGCATGATCGAATTCTCTCAGATCAAGACCTGTCAGCTTCTTGATTTTTTCTAATCTGTAAACGAGTGTATTACGGTGTACGAACAGCTTTCTGGAAGTTTCGGATACGTTCAGATTGTTCTCAAAGAACTTCTGAATTGTAAACAACGTTTCGTGGTCAAGGGATTCAATGCTTCCACGCTTGAATACCTCATGCAGGAACGTATCGCACAGTGTTGTCGGAAGATGGTAGATCAGGCGTGCAATGCCCAGATTGTCGTAGCTTACGATCACCTTATCGGTGTCGAATACCTTGCCGACTTCCAGTGCCATCTGTGCTTCCTTGAAGGAACGTGCCAGCTCCTTGACGCTGGTTACAGCAGTACCGATACCCACGTTTACACGGGTATAGAACTCACTGCTGAGCGTATCGGAAATCGAACGAGCCAGATTCTCCAGATCCTTGGACTCTACTGTACTCTTGATCTCCTTTACCAGTACGATGTCATTCTCTGTAATATTGAATACAAAATCCTTGTTCTTGTCGGGGAACAGATTCTGAATCACATCATATGCGGAAATATCATTGGAAGATACGATGCGGATCAGCAATACCACACGGCTGATCTCTGCATTAAAGTGCAGCTCTCTTGCCTTGATGACAATATCGCCGGGCAGCACATTATCCAGAACAACGTTCTTGATGAAGTTGTTTCTGTCGTACTTCTCATCATAATACTGCTTGATATTGGAAAGTGTAATGGAAAGAATGGTCGCATACTTGGACGCTGCCTCATCCGTTCCCTCTACAAATACCGCATAATCCGGCTTGGTATGCGGACCGAACGGCTTATATGTATAGCCGTCACGGATAAATATGTCATGGGTGTCGCTCAAATCCAGGGACACAAATTCATTTGTCGTTCCGATCTTTGTCAAATCACTGCACGCAATAATGGTTGCATTCTCATCTACCACGCCGATGGTAGCATCCATGGTATCACGCATCTGGTGAACAAGGCCCTGAAACAGTCTGTTGGACATAGTCTAACTTCCTTCCGTATTAATTTTTACATACACTCGTTGCTGCATTTCTCTACATATTACAGATTGTAACATATAGTTATTGCAATAGTATGAACATATCGTTAATTTTTTATGATTTCTTGTGATTTCGGCGAATATTTTTCCCCTCTTTTGTGTATTCATCACAAATCAATCGCACAACTTGTAACCATTTGGTAACCGTTTGGGATAATGGCACCAATTTGCCGCGGATCACATGGACTCGGGACAGTCGATTTTGAGGATGGACATAGCATTGCGAAGCGTCTGGCCAACCGCACGGCAGATGGCAGTTCTTGCCTCACGAAGTGCCTCTGTTTCGGCATTCTTTACGCTGCACGCATCATAGAACTTGTGGAACAGCGTTGCAAGCTCGGTCGCATACTTTGTCACTCTGGACGGATCGTAAGCCTTTGCAGCAGCTTCAATCTCTGCGGGGAACTGTGCGAGGTGACGGATCAGCTCGATTTCCTGTGCAATTTCCGGTGCGGGCAGCTCGGAAGCGGCAGTACCGTCCAGATACAGCCCCTCCTGACGGAGATTCCGCAGAATGCTGGAAATTCTTGCGTGTGCATACTGCACATAGTAAACGGGATTCTGGGAGGACTGCTCCACTGCGAGGTCAAGATCGAACTCGAAATGGGAATTTGCCTCACGCATATTGAAGAAGAAGCGTGCCGCATCAAGCGGAATATCCTCAAGGAGCGTAACGAGAGTGATCGCCTTGCCGCTTCGCTTGGAAAGCTTCGCAACTTCGCCGTTTCTCAGCAGAATTACCATCTGCATCAGCACCACATCCAGATTTCTCACATCCACATCCAGTGCCATAAGGGCAGCTTTCAGACGGGGTACATACCCGTGGTGGTCGGCACCGAGGACATTGATCGCCTTGTCAAATTTTCTGGTCACGAGCTTATCGCAGTGGTAGGCAATATCCGGCACGATATAGGTCGGAATGCCGTTTGCACGGACGAGCACGAAATCCTTGTCCGCACCAAATTCGGAAGCCTTGAACCAGATCGCACCCTCCTGTTCATAGGTATAACCCTTTGCCTTGAGTGCGTCTACGATCTTCCAGACGCTGCCATCGGCATGGAGTGTGCTTTCATGATACCAGTTATCGTATTCCACACGGTATTTCTTCAGATCACGTTCCAGACCTGCCACGTTCTTGGGCAGTGCATAAGCAACCAGTGCGTCACGGCGTGTCTTGCTGTCGGTTTCAACGAATGCGTCGCCGTTTTCCTCTGCAAAGCCCTCTGCATGAGCAATAATATCGGGGCCATGATATGCATCCTCGGGCATTTCCACACCCTCCAGATACTTCTGGAGGTAACGCACTTCCAGAGAGGTAGCAAACTTTTCGATCTGGTTTCCGGCGTCATTGACATAGAACTCACGTTCCACATCCCAGCCCGTCCATTCGAGGAGGGCAGAAATACCGTCGCCGAGTGCCGCACCTCTTGCGTTGCCGACGTGCATGGGGCCGGTGGGGTTTGCGGAAACAAATTCCACTAAAGCCCGCTTACCCTTGCCGCCCTCGGTCTTGCCGTAGTTTTCAGCGTCATTCAGAACTGCCTGCACGGTATCGGTGAACCAGTTCTTTTTGAGGAAGAAATTGATGAAGCCGGGGCCTGCAATCTCCACACGCTCAAAATAGGTTCCGGCAAAATTCAGACTTTCCGTCAGCATTTCCGCAATTTTTCTCGGCGGCATACGCAGTGCCTTTGCGGAAACCATCGCAATATTTGCGGCAAAGTCACCGTGGGACTTGTCCGCAGGAACTTCAATTCTAAACGCCGGTATCGGCTCTGCGGGAACCTTCTCCTCTGCCACCAGCACGCCCAGTGCCTGCAGCAGCATTTCACGAAGCTGTTCCTGTGCAGTCTCCATCATATTTGTCATATCGCATCCTCCTGTGTATCTTTTTTTCTGACATCCAGAATAATTTCGTTATCGGACAGCAGCGTGGAATTAGTGTCCACAATATACCGCATTTCCAGATGACCGCCCTGCTCGGTCAGCGTACTTCTGACCCATTTGGCGGTGATTCCCACTGCAATGTCGCCGAACGGCGTTGCGTAGTGGCAGAAATGCTTGACGCCCGGCTGTACCACCAAATGCGTCTGGAATGTACCGGTGCGAATCACCGAAACCATGTTGTCCGGAGAAATCCGCAGCTGCATATGCGATCCCTCCATACCGGTGGTTTCCGATTCGTCATAATCCAGCACCAGATCGCCATTCTCATCCCGATAAAAGCTGCTTTCCGTATTCAGTTCGGTTTCCGACGCCTCACTGCCGTCATGCTGAATGCTTTTCAGCATCAAGATCCATGTTTCTTTCAAAGCTTTCTCCTCTATATCCTGCTGCTGAATACCTGCCCGTGTGCGGCATCCTCCAGAAAATGCTTTGCATTCTCCCGGAACATGGACACGCTGTCACTGACATAGTATACGTTCCTTCCCTTTTCCGTGCTGCTTGTGAGCAGATCACGTTCCTCAAGGCATCGCTTTGCAAATTTCGCCGCTTCTTCACCGGGCGAAATCAGATTCACCTCGCTGCCCATAATATCCGCAATAATATCTCGGATGATCGGGTAATGCGTACAGCCGAGGATCAGGGTATCCACCTGTGCATTGCGGATGGGTTCAAGATACTCCTCCGCTGCCAGACGGGTAATTTTGTTGTCACGGTTCGTGTAGCCGTATTCCACCAGATGCACAAACAAAGGGCAAGCCATAGCGGTCACGCTCACATCATTGTTGATCGTATGCATCGCTTGCTCATAGCTGCCGCTTCGGATTGTGGCAGGCGTGCCGATCACGCCGATCCTGCCGTTTTTTGTCACAGCACAAGCGGTTTCCGCTGCCGGATACAGTACACCGGTAAACGGAATGTCCTCCACGGGGGAATTCGTTCCCAGAACGGAGCTTACCGTGCCGCAAGCGGCAATGATCATCTTCACGGGATGTCTGCGAAGAAACGCCACATCCTCCCTTGCATAACGCAGAACCGTTTCACGGCTGCGTGTACCGTAGGGAATGCGTGCAGTATCGCCGAAATAAATAATATTCTCATTGGGGAGTATCCGATTGAGTTCCTTGACGGCGGTCAGACCGCCCAGCCCCGAATCAAATACGCCGATGGCATTCTGATCCATAGATGCCTCCGATCAATAGGTTCTGTCTGCGTTATCAATCGCCTGTTCGATCAGCTTATCCACAAGGTAGGACGGGGACATTCCCAGATCCTCCATAAGCTTGGGATACATACTGATAGAGGTGAAGCCCGGCATGGTGTTGATCTCGTTGAGGATGATCTCCCCATCTTCCGTCAGGAAGAAATCCACACGGGACAGGCCCTTACAGCCCATTGCACGGTACGCCTTAATTGCGATCTCCTGAATCTCCCTGCCCTTTTCATAAGGAATTCTCGCCGGAATGAACAGGTTGGAGCCGCTTAAAATGTATTTTGCATCATAGTCATAGAATGTCTTGCAGGATTCGATCTCACCGACAAAGGAAGCAAACGGAGAATCATAGCCAAACACGGCAACCTCCAGCTCCCTGCCGACAATGCATTCCTCGACAATGACCTTGTTGTCATGGGAGAATGCGATTTTCACAGCGTCAAGCAGCTCCTCGGCATTGTTCGCACGGTTCACGCCGATGGAGGAGCCTGCATTTGCGGGCTTGACAAAAAGCGGGAAGCCCAGTTCCTCTGCAACCGCCTCACAGCGCTGCTCCAGCTTGTTCATCTCACGCTGCGTTACCACACGCCATTTTGCGGTGCGGATGCCGTTATAGTCAAGCATCGTATGGGTAGCCGCCTTATCCATGCAGGCAGCGGACGCCAGCAGACCACAGCCGACATAGGGGATTCTTGCAAGATCAAGAAGTCCCTGAATCGTGCCGTCCTCTCCGTTCTTGCCATGGATCACGGGAAATACCACGTCGATCTTCTTCACGGAGGCTTCGCCGTTTTCGATGGTGATCAGACCCTTGTGGATGGGATCGGGGGAAAGGATGGCAGAGGTGCAGTCGGGATCACGTTCCCACTCACCGGATGCAATGCATACGGTATCGCCCGGATAGTACAGCCATCTGCCCTTTTTGGTAATGCCCACGCAGACAACCTCATACTTATCCCTCGGAATATTCTCAATGATATGTGTAGCGGACTTCAGGGAAATATCATGCTCACTGGACGCACCGCCAAACAATACTGCCACTCTGATTTTTGACATAATCTGTCTACTCCTTTATAAAATATATCTCAACCGGTCGCACAACGTACACATCATACACCGGACACACTTTTTATTGTACCACATTTCACAGCAAACTGCAAGCATTTTTTGAAAAAACTACCGGAATTGCCGTTTTCTGCTGAAAATACCCTTCAGAAAATGCAATATAGTATAATCTATGTGCAAAAAACACATAAAATTACCGTTAATGCAGAACAAAACCGCCGGACGGATCCGGCGGTATGTACGATTATTCCTCTGTTGTTTCAGCCTCAACCACGATCGGTTCAACCTCCGTGGTATCCACTTCTGTCAGATCCTTGCCAAGCAGCTCCGGCAGCTCCATGCCTGCCTGCTTGAACAGCTCGTTGAGCGGAGGCACTGCCTTCATCATACCGGAAATAAAGCCGGCTGTGGAGTTCTGGCCATTCTCATTTGTGCCGCTGTCCCATACAGTGATCTTGTCGATCTTGATGTTCTTGATCGCCTCAACCTGAATTGCAACCAGATCTTCCAGCTTTTCAGCAATGAGCAGCTTCACTGCGGAATCTGCGTCGCCGCCTGCTGCGTCCACGATCTGACGCATACCTTCTGCCTGACGAACCAGAATTTCCTGCTGACCCTTCGCCTCAGCTTCCATCTTCGCAAAGATAGCGTCAGCCTCGCCTCGTGCCTTACGGCGGATCACCTCTGCCTCTGCTTCTGCGTCGATCTCAGCCTGTTCCTTTGCAATTTCAGCCTTAACGATGATGTCTGCGTGCTGGGTAGCCTTTTCCAGAGCCGCACGCTGATGCTCAGCTTCCTGCTGTGCAACATATGCTTCCTGCTTTGCCTTTGCAGCCTGTACAGCTTCCGCAGCAGTCGCCTGACGCAGGGATTCTGCCTCACGCTCACGACGGATCGCCTCGGACTGTGCAACCGCTACTCTTGCGTTGTTTTCACCCTCGATGGCAGCAGCATTGGCAGCAGCAACCTGTACACGCTGTTCCTGCTGTGCGTTTGCCTGACCAATTTCACCGTCACGGTTCTGTTCAGCAACGCTCTTCTTAGCGTCGTTCACAGCCTTCGCAGCTGCTTCCTTACCCAGAGCGTTCAGGTAGCCGGACTCATCGGTGATGTCGGTTACGTTTACGTTGATCAGTCGCAGACCGATCTTCTTCAGCTCGATCTCTACGTTCTTTGCAACCGCCTGTGTGAACTTCTCACGGTCGGAGTTGATTTCCTCAATGTCCATGGTTGCGATGATCAGACGCAGCTGACCGAATACGATATCCTTTGCCAGTTCCTGAATTTCCACGAGCTTCAGACCCAGCAGACGCTCTGCAGCATTCTGCATCACGCCCGGCTCTGTGGAAATACCAACGGTAAATCTGGACGGAACGTTGATACGAATGTTCTGCTTGGACAGTGCATTCTTCAGGTCAACATTCATGGAAATGGGAGTCAGATCCAGATACTGATAGGACTGGATGACCGGAACGATGAACGCAGCACCACCGTGGATGCAGCGTGCACTTCTGGGCTGACCAAACTGGTCGGCACCAACCTTACCGTAAATTACCAGAATCTTATCGGAAGGGCACTTACGATAACGGGAAAGAATTGCAAGAAGCGTTGCGATCAGAATCACAACAACAACGCAAATAACGATTACAATACCAAAATTATCCATCTTACTTACTCCTTTTTCTAAAAAATCAATTTGTGAATCTCTGCCGCAAAAATTGCATTACACGGAATCCGCTGTACTGCTCTCCACTACCACTGCGTCGCCGAGCACATCGGTCACAAGAACCTGCGTACCGGTTGCCAAGGGTTTTGCTCCCGCATTGATCGCATCAATTTCGCAAAAGCGTCCCTGCAGCTGCATGGTAACCTTACCTTCGCCTTCACCCTTCGCCGGAACCGTCAGGTAAACCGTCGCCGTTTCACCAATGGCATTTTTCAGGTTCAGTGTACCGTCCTCGGCAAGTCTTGCAGATACCTGCACGATCTTTGCCACGACGAACATCATCACAAGACCCGCAGCCATACCAATGAGCATACTTGCCCATATCGGCATCTTCCCACTGACGCACACGATGGACACCCAACCGAATACCGTCAGAAATGTAACGACCGTCTGCAGCGTCAGGAACTTGAGACTGCCAAAATCCGCCGGATTTCCGCCGTCCGCTACCGCATCAATCGCATCGCCGGAAACATCTGCATCCATATCCAAATCGACATCCAGATCACCGGATAAATCCAATCCGGAAGTGTCGGATACGTCAACACCGGCATCTCCGAATCCGCCCACCATCGACAGAATCATCTGCAGTACCAGAACCAGAGTCGAAGGGATTGCGATACAGTAAAGCACCTGTAGCACAGGGCCCAGACTTTCCCACCAAGCTTGCATATTCTTCCTCCTTTCCCTATGAATGCCTCATTATTCTCCATAATGGAGTCTGTATCATGTAAATTTCATTTACTGAATTTATTATATCTCAAAATCCGACATTTGTCAATAGCTTTTTCAGAAATTTTTAGAATTTTATAATCCGCCGATGCCACCCGCCCTTGTTATATATATGTCAGAGCCGTCCGGCTTACGACTGTAAAGCACATTACCACACTAAA
>JAZOBK010000289.1:0-3750 GCA_045595985.1 Oscillospiraceae bacterium | reverse complement strand
GGCTTTTCCTTCTCGTGGATACTCAGAACATCCTCCAGCGTCAACGGCTCAAAATAGAGCTTATCGGAGGTATCATAGTCGGTAGATACAGTTTCGGGGTTGCAGTTGACGATGATGGATTCAAAGCCCATCTTCTTCAGTGCCAATGCCGCATGAACACAGCAGTAGACGAATTCGATACCCTGACCGATGCTGTTCGGCCCGCCGCCGAGAACCCTCCGCTTCGGCTTATCGGAATTGGAAGGACTCTTGTCCTCGTTCAGATGATAGGTGGAGTAGTAATATGCCGCATTCTCCGTACCGCTGACATGAACGCCTTCCCACGCCTCACGGATGCCATACTCATAACGCTTTGCACGGATCTCATCCTCCGAAACCTCAAGAAGCTGGCTCAGGTAACGATCACTGAAACCGTCAAGCTTCGCCTGACGCAGGGTTTCCTCTGCGGGAACGCTGCCCTTCATTGTGAGAAGCATTTCTTCTTCCTGCATGATCTCCAGCATCTGCTCTAAGAACCAGTGCTTGATCTTGGTCAGCTGATAGATCTCCTCGATGGACGCACCCTTGCGAAGTGCTTCATAGATGATGAACTGACGCTCACTGGACGGGAAACGCAACTGGGAGAGCAGTTCTTCCTTTGTCTGCTCATGGAAATTCTTTGCATAGCCAAGACCGTATCTGCCTGTTTCCAGACTGCGGATCGCCTTCTGGAAGGCTTCCTTATAAGTCTTGCCGATGCTCATAACCTCGCCCACGGCACGCATCTGTGTGCCGAGCTTATCTTCCGCACCCTTGAACTTTTCAAATGCCCAGCGTGCGAATTTGATTACCACATAGTCACCATCGGGAACGTACTTATCCAGCGTGCCGTACTTGCCGCAGGGAATCTCCTTGAGCGTCAGACCGCACGCAAGCATTGCAGAAACCAATGCGATCGGGAAACCTGTCGCCTTGGACGCAAGTGCCGAAGAACGAGATGTTCTCGGGTTGATTTCAATGACAACAATTCTGTCGCTGACAGGATCATGTGCAAACTGGCAGTTGCAGCCGCCGATGACTTCGATCGCTTCCACGATCTTATAGGACTGCTCCTGCAGCTTCTTCTGCGTTTCTTCGGAAATAGTCAGCATCGGTGCACTGCAGAAGGAATCACCCGTATGCACGCCGATGGGGTCAATATTCTCAATAAAGCAAACGGTGATGATGTTGTTTTCCGCATCACGCACAACCTCAAGCTCCAGTTCCTCCCAGCCGCTGATGCATTCCTCAACCAGCACCTGACCAACAAGACTCGCCTGCAGACCTCTTGCACAAACGATCTTCAGCTCATCCACGTTATAAACCATGCCGCCGCCTGCACCGCCCATGGTATAGGCAGGACGCAGAACCACCGGGTACTTGAGCTTCTCGGCGATCTTTACCGCTTCCTCAACGGAATACGCAACCTCGCTGCGGGCCATTTCAATGCCCAGCTTGTCCATGGTTTTCTTAAATTCGATACGGTCCTCGCCACGCTCGATGGCATCCACCTGCACGCCGATGACCTTGACATTGTATTTTTCCAGAACACCTGCTTCCGCAAGTTCGGAGCAGAGGTTCAGACCGGACTGACCGCCGAGGTTCGGCAGAAGTGCATCCGGACGCTCTTTTTCAATAATTTGTGTCAGACGTTCCAGATTCAGCGGCTCGACATAGGTAATATCCGCAACGTCAGGATCCGTCATGATAGTAGCCGGATTGGAATTGACCAGTACAATTTCATACCCCAGTGCACGCAGTGCCTTACAAGCCTGTGTACCGGAATAGTCGAACTCACAAGCCTGACCGATAATAATCGGGCCGGAGCCGATGATCATAATCTTGTTGATGTCTTGTTTTTTTGGCATATTCTTCTCCATAACCCGTGCCGAGCAACGCACGTTTTTATTTACCGTTTTCTGCGGTTTTCAATCCATTTTCTGCAACAGGGCAAAAAAATTTTGACTGCAGTGCAGTAAAGCGGTATCGCTCTTCTTTATATCATACCATAAATCCAACAGAATTTCAAGACATTGAAAGAAAAAAAGTCTGAAATTGTCCGAACAATTTTTAGTAAAGTTGTCGAATCCTGCTCTCCCCCGAATCATCGAACACAAAAAAGAGGGAGATTCCGCTGAACAGCGGGAAAGCTACAAATACGTTCATCCAACCCGCCTGCGGCGGGCTGGATGAACGAGAAAAGTCTTTCCCTACAAATTGAATGCTGCTGCACAAATATGTGCAGCAGCATAATGATCGCTTATTTTACAGCAGCGACTGATAGAGTGCCGTAATATCCTCCACAGAAGTATCCTTCGGGTTACCCGGACGGCAGGCATCCGCAAAGGCGGATTCTGCAAGGAACGGAACATCCTCAGGCTTTACAATTTCCTTGAGGTCAGCGGGAATTCCCACATCCTGCGAAAGCTGACGTACCGCGTCAACGGCAGCCTTGCGGTATTCCTCCACAGTCATGCTCTCCGTGCCCTCAACACCCATTGCAGCGGCGATGTACTTGTACTTATCACCCGTTGCCTCTGCATTGTATTCCATAACAGTCGGCAGGATAATGGCATTGGCAACACCGTGGGGGGTATCATACACCGCACCAAGCGGATGTGCCATGGAATGCACGATACCAAGACCTACGTTGGAAAATCCCATGCCTGCGATGTACTGACCAAGTGCCATACCTTCTCTGCCCTCGGGTGTATTGGCAACCGCACCTCTTAGGGATGCTGCGATGATCTCAATCGCCTTGAGGTGGAACATATCCGTCATTGCCCATGCAGCCTTTGTGGTAAAGCCCTCAATTGCGTGCGTCAATGCATCCATACCGGTGGCAGCCGTCAGCCCTGCGGGCATGGTGCTCATCATATCGGGATCTATAAATGCCACGATCGGAATATCATGCGTATCCACGCATACCATCTTGCGATTCTTTTCCTCATCGGTAATCACATAATTGATCGTTACCTCCGCTGCCGTACCTGCAGTTGTGGGAACGGCAAGGATCGGCACACAGGGATTCTTTGTGGGTGCAACGCCCTCCAGACTTCTGACATCCGCAAACTCGGGATTTGTGATGATGATGCCGACAGCCTTTGCTGTGTCCATTGCGGAGCCGCCGCCGACTGCAATAATGTAATCAGCTTCGGATGCCTTGAATGCTGCCACACCATCCTGCACGTTCTTGATAGAAGGATTCGGCTTGATTTCGGAGAAAACTTCATAGGCAAGACCATTCTCATCAAGCAGGTTTGTCACCTTTGCGGTTACACCGAATTTGATCAGATCGGGATCGGAGCATACAAAAGCCTTTGCAAAGCCTCTGCTCTTTACTTCTGTGATGATGTCGGCAATCGCACCCGCACCGTGGTAGGATGTGCCGTTCAATACAATTCTCTGTGCCATGGGGCATACTTCCTTTCCAAATGAATTGTCTATATTATAGCACGTTCCATGTTGAATGTCAATTAATTTTGTGTGAATGATACGAAAACGAATTATACGTCGGATATGTCAGAACCCCCGATGCAAATCGGGGGTTTGAGAGTGTCAAAAAACTATAAATTCCCTTGAGCTTTTCCTCGCCTTCGGCGAGGAAAAGCTCATAGATAGGTTCTTCCAGCCTGCCTGCGGCGGGCTGGAAGAATGCTGCAAACTACTTTTTCGGCAAGCCGGAACCCCCGGTACACATCGGGGGGTCTGGCTCTCTCATCTCTTATTTTT
>JAZOBK010000288.1:0-3343 GCA_045595985.1 Oscillospiraceae bacterium | reverse complement strand
AAGGTCTGTTAAACAAGGAATGTGGGCAGATCAATGCTATCTCTATGCAGGAAAGCTCCGGTTCCATGATCGGGCCTCCTGCCGATAATGCATAGGCGGTCGAGCCTGTCGGAGTGCTGCAAACCATGCCATCGGCACGATAGCGACCAACCAGAAAATCATCGGCAAGCACAGAAAAATCAAATACTTTTCCGTACAACCCGGAAACAGCGATGTCATTGAGTGCTGTGAAACAGGTTTTCTTGCCGTCACCGTGAAGTTCTCCCTTGAGCAGCATACGCTTTGAGAGCTGGTATTCTCCGGAGAACAATCTGGACAATTCGTCAAGCTGGTTAGCTTCCAGACTTGCCATAAATCCGAGATGTCCTGTATTGACACCAAGCAAAAGTGCGTTTGAACCGATCATTTGCTTTGCACAGCGAAGGATCGTTCCGTCACCTCCGATAGCAATCACAACATCCATGGAATACACAAGGGAAGAAAACACACCGTAATGAATATATTCCATCTCTGAAAACTCTGCGGAATAGGATTCATCCATAAATATCATTGCACCAAGCTTGTGCAGACATTCACAGACCTGCTTTGCACAGGGAAGTGCATTTTTCTTTTGAAAATTAGGGAATATGGCAATATTCAGCATATTTCTCACCTACCCAGTCCTGACTGCTTCACTATTTCTGTTAGATTCGGTTCGATCTCAGGATCTATACATCCTTTTTTCAGATGTACGAGATATTCCACATTGCCGCTGCCTCCACGAACCGGCGAAAGACAGATCCCATGTACTGTGAATCCGATATTTCTCGCAAAATCGAGGACATTATTCAGTACCTGTATATGCACCGAAGCGGATTTCACAATTCCTTTTTTACCAATATTGGATTTACCTGCTTCAAATTGAGGTTTTACTAACACAACATAGTCAGCACATTCCTCAGTCAAATTGAAAATTGACGGTAGAATCAGATTCAAAGAGATAAATGAAACATCCACACTACAAAAGTCGGGGATTTCCTGTAAATCCTCACGCTGTATCTGACGTACATCCATCCCTTCCAGACTGACAACCTTCTTGTTCTCTCGCAGAGTATGATCCAGCTGATCATGCCCCACATCAATGGCATAAACCTTTGTAACACCATGCTGCAGCATACAGTCGGTAAATCCACCCGTCGAAGCACCGATGTCCATGCAAATTCTGTCTTTGACAGAAAGCGAAAAACGCACCAGTGCTTCCTGCAGTTTTAATCCTCCCCTACCAACATAGGGAATGTCATTCCCCGACAATGAGAGCTTGTCGTTTTCTGTTACAAGCACCGATGGTTTGGTACATGGTTTGCCGTTGAGGAGCACAAGCCCTTCTTTTAGAAGATTCTGTGCTCTGGAACGACTTTTGCACAGACCATTTTCAACCAGTGCAATATCAATTCTTTTTTCCATACTCATAAATATATCGGCATACCGCCTGTTCAGACAAATGCAGCTTGTCCAATGCGGACGGGATCGACGACTGTCTGATAAAATTATCACAGGAAATACGAACGTAATTTCCTCGGAAACCGCTTTCCGAAAGCCTTGTTCCGAACAATGTGGAAATTCCACCATTGCCCATACTTTCTTCAAAGAAAATCACGGTTTTGTAGCGTTGTGAAATTCTGATCCATTCTTCCTCCACAGGGAAGATTCTGGTCAGCTTCAGCAGACTGCTTCGATAACCGTTCGCTTTGCAGGCAACGTGTGCCCGATGGACAGCGTCATATACCCTTCCGTAAGAAATCAACAGAATATCTGCATCATCCTCTGTATAAGTGTAGTCGGTGTTTAGCTCCTTCATCGGGAACTTCATATCTTTTTCGTTTCCACGGGGATAACGAACCGCAGTCAAACCTGTATCTTCCAAAACAGCACGTTTCAGACAAAGGCGGAGTTCTGCGTAACAGGAAGGCGAATAAATGACAGTATCCGGAATGGAGGTCAGCATGGGAACATCAAACATACCCTGGTGGGTTTCTCCGTCCTCGCCAACAATACCAGCACGGTCAATTCCGAGAACAACGTGCTGTCGACCTATAGCGACATCATGCACAAGCTGGTCATAGGAACGCTGCAGGAATGTGGAATATACAGCAAAAACAGGGATCATACCCATGCAGGCAAGTCCTGCGGCAAAGGTGACTGCGTGCTGCTCGGCAATTCCGACATCAAAGAATCGTTCGGGTACTTCCGCAGCAAAATGCTGCAGCCCCGTGCCGTATTTCATTGCGGCTGTGATCGCACAGATCCTCTCATCTTCCTTAGCAAGCTTTGCAAGCTCCATTCCAAAAACAGTGGAGTAGCAATCCGATCCCGAAACCTCGGGATTCCCCGTCATAATATCAAATTTCGAAACACCGTGAAACTGTCCGGGATTCTTTTCTGCCGGCAGATAACCCTTACCCTTTGTGGTATTGACATGGATGAAAACAGGAGAATCACAGCATTTTGCTGTACGAAGCACTTCTTCGAGTTCCTGCTGGTCATGTCCGTCAACGGGACCGAAGTATACAAACCCCATCTGTTCGAACAATGTTGACTGACGCACAAGCATATTCTTCACGCCATCCTTTGTACCCTTCAACACCTTGGCAACGGGCATACCGACGTGGGGTGTGTTAACCAGCATTTTTTCAACCGCCTGTTTTGTGCGGATATATCCCTCTTTTTCACGAATGGAACGAAGATAACGGGATACGGAGCCGACATTACCGGAAATAGACATATTATTATCATTGAGTATGACGATCAGATTCTTCTTCTTACCGCCATTATTCAAGCCTTCAAATGCCAGTCCTCCCGTCATTGCACCGTCGCCGATGATGGCAATAACGTGATGCGTATCGCCTTTGAGACGCATGGATTCTGCAACTCCACACGCAAGTGAAATGGAAGTGCTGCTGTGTCCGCTGATAAAAATATCATGCGGTGATTCTTCGGGCTTTGGAAAACCGGAAATACCATTCTCCTTACGGATCGAATAAAACTCCTTCCAGCGTCCCGTCAAAATCTTATGCGGATAGCATTGGTGACCGACGTCCCAGATAAACTTGTCCTGCGGCGAATCAAACACTCTATGCAATGCCATAGTCAATTCCACGGCACCGAGATTGGATGCAAGATGTCCGCCGTTTTTTGAAATCACCCGCACCATCAGTGTGCGGATCTGCTTTGCAAGCTTACGGCACTGATAATAGCTGAGTCTTTTCAGATCCTGCGGAAGCTGAAGGTCTTCCAGACGTAATTCCTGCATCTCATGATTCTGGTCGAGATTATACATTACATCCATAAAGTCGGAGGCCAAGCG